>DAOUTQ010000120.1 GCA_030668615.1 Bacteroidales bacterium
AATTAATTTTTCAAGAGGTTCTGCTTTTTCTGATACATTATCATAGTAATGATTAAACATTTTTATAAATGCCCACTGAGTCCATTTGTAATATCCGGGGTCACTTGTTCGAACCTCCCTTTCCCAATCGTACGAAAAGCCAATTTTATCAAGTTGTTCTCTATATCTTCTAATATTTTGATCTGTTGTTATTGCAGGATGTTGACCTGTTTGTATTGCATATTGTTCTGCAGGTAACCCAAAAGCATCGTAACCCATAGGATGCAATACATTAAATCCTTTTAATCTTTTATACCTGGAATATATATCAGAAGCAATATAACCTAATGGATGACCTACGTGCAAACCTGCTCCTGATGGATATGGAAACATATCCAAAACATAAAATTTCGGCTTTGAATTGTCAACAACCGCTTTATATGTTTTATTTTCGTCCCAATATTTTTGCCACTTCTTCTCTATTTCTTTGAAATTATATTCCATAATTTAAACACATTAGAAAGATTAAATTTTCAAACTGCGAAATTAGAAAAAACTTAGCAATAATTCGTTATGAGATATAAATAATGATTTAGATAGTTATTTTTGAAAAAATAGAGTACTGTAAATTATTTTTATAAATTTGCACCGTAATTACCGGCCCAGTAGTTCAATGGATAGAATATCAGATTTCGGCTCTGAGGGTTGGGGGTTCGAGTCCTCCCTGGGTCACTAAAAAAAAGGCTTCCAAAAAGGAGGTCTTTTTTTTATTAAATCATTTTTAAACCAGCATTAAGTTTAAGTGCCTTTCATTATCTTTGCTAAATGGAAGGTAATAGTTCTACACATAAAATTATTATTGGAGCTGCACAAAATATGCAGCAAATTGGAAGTAACTCAATTGAACTGGTTGTTACATCGCCTCCATATCCAATGATTGAGATGTGGGACACTATTATGTCAGAGCAAAATCCTGAAATTAAAACTGCATTAAAGAATAATAATGGTTCGCTTGCTTTCGAATTAATGCATAAGGAGCTTGACAAAATATGGAAGGAAGTTGAAAGAGTATTAATCCCAGGCGGTTTTGCCTGTATTAATATTGGTGATGCAACAAGAACAATAAACGGCGATTTCCAACTTTATCCAAACCATTCAAGAATAATATCGGCTTTTCAGAAATTAGGAATACCCAACTTACCAAACATTATTTGGAGAAAACAAACAAATGCACCCAATAAATTTATGGGATCAGGAATGTTACCTTCGGGTGCATATATAACATTAGAACATGAATGGATTTTAGTTTTCAGAAAAGGCGGGAAAAGACAATTCAAAACTGAAAATGAAAAACTACGAAGAAAAGTAAGTTCTTTCTTTTGGGAAGAAAGAAATATATGGTTTTCTGATTTGTGGGATTTAAAAGGAACAAAACAAAAAATTAACAATTCTGAAACAAGAAAACGCAGTGCTGCCTTCCCTTTTGAGCTTGCCTACAGATTAATTAATATGTATTCTTTACAGGACGATACTGTTTTGGATCCATTTTTAGGAACAGGAACAACGACAATTGCTTCAATTGCTTCAAAAAGAAATAGTATTGGATATGAAATAGATTCTGTATTTTCAAATATTATTAAAGATAATATTAAGAATACGCCTTTAGATTTTCTAAACTCCTATATTCAAAATAGAATTGAAAAGCATAAGCAGTTTCTTATTGAAAGGAATGCTGATACTAAAAAGAAAGAAATTAAACATTTTAATGAAGCTTTAAAAATGCAAGTAATGACCTCTCAGGAGACTGAAATAAAACTGAACTTTATTGAAAAGATACAATTGGGAGAAAATAAAATTATTTGCTCTTACAATTTTGTTAGTTCTGATAAGACTAAATTACCAATGAATAAAACAACGTAAACTAATATCTGATTTACAATTTACTGGTTAGATTAATAAGCTCAGATAAATTTACAAATTCCTCTTTATCGTCGTAAAAAAGATATAATACAGGCTTCCCCCATTTTTGGTTTGCATTTTTATTAAAGGAAATAATTTCTCTGCGCATTAATTTAAATGTAGCTGGTTTAACCTGTATTCCACCCACCTCTTCATTATTTTTATTAATAATTATATCTATTCTTAATTCTTCATCTAAAAAACCCTCAGCTTCTTCAAACGAATAAGAAGTAAGCATTTTTTGTAAATGCTCTATCGCTTTTTTCTCAACAATACCTCCTTTTAACGACTGTACAACAAATAAATCATATTCCCACTGAATACATTCCTGTAAACTATATTTTATTTTACCCCAATAATGTGTTTGTGCATTGTAAAGATTTTTACCAAATGATTCCACAGTTCCCTGACTTACAACTCCACATTCACATTTGTTTTCTGTATGCCATTTGATTAATTCAACCAGTTCATCTTTACTTTTAGGCTTATGTGCTTTGATGAGCTTCATTACGGGTACACTTTTATTAGGAGCAGAAATCCCCATTTTCCCATTTAACTCATTTAAAGGTCCTCCAGTGTAGGCCATATCAACTAAATTTATTGTTCATCAAGCTTTGTAAATTTAAAAGTTCTTTTAAAATTGTTTTGTTATAATAATGACAATTATATGCTGGTGTAGCAAACAAATTACATACTGCAAAATGTTTAAAGAAAATTACTGAACTAAGTATAGTTTAATAAGAGAAGATCCCAGTTTGTTATCCTCAAAGTGAATAAGAATATCATAAAATCCTGTTTTGGTACATTTGAACATAAATTTCGAGTAATACTTTCCATTTACGGAATTTGCAGCAACTGTTTTATCGTTATCTAGTATTTCAACCACAGCCTTTCCAGGAAAATCTCCTATATGATTTAAAACTGTAAATTTATATAGAGAATTTTTATTTAGAGTAATTGTAAGAAAATATTCATTTTCATACTGATTGGCACTTAGCTTTTTTAACTCAAATTGAAATTCTTTAATAAATATATCCTTTTGAGCAACTGATGTGAAATTTACCAGACAGAGTAATAATAATGGGAAGATAAATATAAAGGCTTTTTTCATAGAACGAGCTTAAAACAAAATAGAAAAATACTCTACATTGTAAATTATCTCTTAATATACTAAGTTATTTTATACAAATATAAGATTTATTAAAAAATGTTCTAATATTTATCCATATTTCAATGAAAAATAAAAAAAGGAGATGAAACTCATCTCCTTTTTTTAAAAGTACAATATATATTATTCTATAACTTGAACTTTTCTGGTAGAATAATTAATTTTCAAGGCACTTGCCTTTCTCAATTCCTGCTTAACATCAACAACAATTCCCATTTTTGTTTTTTCGTCAACTTTAAGGGAAACTGTCATAAGTGGACGTTCTTTCTCGTCCATTTTTTCACGCTCAGCAGCAACATAATCACGAATATCAGCTACTTTTGCAAAAGCATCGTTTAACTGAATTCTTGGCTCAGTTCCGTACATTACCTGAAAAGATCCCTTTGGTTTTCCAATATTAATATAACTAACCAAAGATTTTTTTTCCATTTTCTTAACTTCTGTTGCGCCAGGTAATTTTTGTTCAATTTTTAATGTTGTTTCTCTCATTACAGTACTAACCATAAAAAAGAATAATAACATAAAAACGATATCTGGCAAAGAAGCTGTTGAAACTTCCGGCAATCCACCTTTTCCTTTTCGTTCGAATTTAGCCATATTAATTTCCTCCTCCGATATTTTTAGGTTCTGCTTCAGATATAATCTGTGGATAATATTTCTTTACAGCATCCTGTTTTTCCTTAGGTAAATCTGCATAATGTTTTCCAAACTCTCGCATAGAAACTTCATCTCTTACTTCATTATATGCAGCAATAAGTTCATTTTGAACTTTTATATACATACCATATGATGTACCTCTGTCATTTTGAAGAGAAATAATTCCTTTTGATACCATTTTTTCACCCAAAAAGTCTATTTCTTTTGGTGTTTTTTCGGGTAAATTGTCCTTATTCTCCGGATTTACTATAAATTCTTTAGCCGCTTCTCTAATCATATGAACATGTAATTGCTTCCCTTCAACTAAGATCTGATCATTTGAATTAATTAAAACAACGTAAACGTTTCGTTCTTTTATCAAATCCTTGCTCTCTTCCTGATCTGGATTATATGGAGGCATCTGTCTGGATAAACCAGAATCGATATCCATTGTAGTGGCAACAAGGAAAAATATAAGCAGCAAGAAAGCAATGTCTGCCATAGATGCTGCACTAAATTGTCCTGTAGGTCTTTTTGGCATAGACTTATTTTTTTTAAATTTAAAAAAGTCTGGATGGTGCAATACCATCCAGCTATATACTATTTAAACACTTTAGCAACTTCACTATATACCATTGACACAATTGCAATAATGGCCAATATATATATTGAATTTATCATCATTCCTGCATACTTTAATGTTGAAGGAACATCGTATTTCACTAATTCGAGGTTTTTAATTCCTAAGACTTCACCTGAAGCGAATAGATAAGCTATTCCAAGTATTACAACTAATGCCAAAACACCCATTAAGCCCTTTTTAGCATTCTTAGGGTGTGATACCATTTGAATAACAGGGAAAATAATTGTTAGTCCAATAGCAAGTCCTGTAAGAATATAAGCCCAGATAATTAGCACACTAGTAAACTTTGGATAAGTTTCAATCTTTCCCGCAGCAGCTAATTCGATTGTATCTTTTCCTCCTGCATAATAAAAAAGTATAATTAATGCAGAAACGGAAAAAAGGACAATCAATATTATCCTTATTATTTTATTCATAGTTAATTATTTTTTAAGGTTGTATTTTACTAAAATATCAATTAAAGAAATTGAAGCATCTTCCATGTCGTTTACGATACCATCGATCTTTGAAATAATATAGTTATAAAATACTTGTAGAATAACTGCAACGATCAAACCACCAACTGTAGTAAGCAATGCTACTTTAATACCACCAGCAACTAACCCAGGAGATATATCACCTGCAGCCTGGATTGAGTCAAATGCATCAATCATACCAATTACAGTACCCATGAAACCTAACATAGGAGCAGTAGCAATAAATAAAGAGATCCAGGTAATACCTTTTTCTAATAATCCCATTTGAACAGATCCGTAAGAAACAACTGATTTCTCAACTACTTCAACACCTTCGTCCATTCTGTCAAGTCCTTGATAAAAAATACTAGCAACAGGACCTCTTGTATTACGACAAACTTCTTTAGCTGCCTCAACACCACCTTGATTCAAAGCTTCCTCAACACTTAATAAAAGTTTATTTGTGTTTGTAGATGCAAGATTTAAATAAATAATTCTTTCAATTGCAATTGCTAAACCTAAAATTAAACAAAGAAGAACAATACCCATAAATCCAGGTCCACCTTCGATGAATTTTACTTTAATCTGTTTGTGCAAAGTTTCTTTTACTTCAACTTCTGCAGGTACTTCTTCAGCAACTACTACTTCTTCTTCAACTGGAACTGTATCAATCTCTTCTTCCATTTCCATAGAATCAGTTAGTTCAACAGCTGTTTCGTCAGTTGTTTCATCTTGAGCAACTGAATAGAATGATACTCCTAAAAGTATCCCAAAAACTGCTATAAATGCAAATAATTTTTTCATGGTTTGTTTTCTGTTTAAATTATTAACGATATTTATGTTTGTAAAAATATTAAAAAAATTACGAATTAAAAATTATTGCGGAGAAAGAGGGATTCGAACCCACGATACCCTTGCGAGGTATACACGCTTTCCAAGCGTGCGCCTTAAGCCACTCGGCCATTTCTCCATCACGAATTCTCCCTAATTTAGGGGCACAAATTACAAAAAATAAAGCAAAACCAAACAAATTATTTTGTTATTTCACCACTAATGGACTGATTTAACTTTAATTTAATTGTGCCATTATCAAATTTTTGTCCCAACAAATGCATTAATTTTGTAACTGCTGCTTCTGTTGTTATATCATAACCGCTTACTATACCTAATTTTAAAAGTTCATTACCTGTTTCGTATTTTGTCATATCAACACTTCCTGCAGAGCATTGTGTAACATTTAATACAATTTTTCCTTCACTAATTACTTTTTTCAGCTCGTTTAAAAACCATTTTTCGGTAGGAGCATTTCCTGCTCCATAAGTTTCCATAATAATAGCTTTTACATCTTTAATATTTAAAAGAGTTCTAAAGGTTTCTTTGTTTAAACCCGGGAAAATTTTAAGAATAACAATATTCGTATCCAACTCAGAATAAATTTTTAATACTCTTTTGGAAGTTGAATAATGAATTGCTCCATAATTAAACTTTAAATTAATTCCTGCATCTGCAAGGTTTGGGTAATTAGGCGATTCAAATGCATTAAAATGTTCTGAATTATATTTTGTTGTTCTGTTCCCCCGCATAAGTTTATTCTCAAAATAGACACATACTTCAGGAGCCATAGGCTGATCATTCTTTTCGGTTGCTGCAATTTCAATTGCCGAAATCAAGTTTTCTTTTCCATCTGTTCGTAATGTTCCGATGGGTAATTGTGATCCAGTAAATATAACTGGCTTATCAAGATTTTCTAGCATGAAACTAAGTGCAGAAGCTGAATAGGCCATTGTATCAGTTCCGTGAAGAATTACAAATCCATCATAAGAATTATATTCTTTCTTAATTATTTTAACCAGTTTAATCCATACTTCCGTATTTAAATTTGATGAATCAATTAACGGAGTAAAGGATATTGTTGAAAGCTCAAACCCAAAACGCTTTAATTCAGGAACTTCATCTAGGATCTGATCAAAGTCAAATGATGATAAAACATCCGTTTCAGGATCTTTTATCATACCAATGGTACCACCGGTATATATTATTAATATTGATTTTGATCTGTTATTTTCCATATAATTTACAACTTAAATAGTTGTTTTGCATTATTAGTGGTAATTGTTGCAACCTCTTCTAATGAGATATTTTTGATCTCTGCTATTTTTTTTGCGATATGAACTATATAAGCACTTTCGTTCCTTTTTCCCCTTTTTGGAACAGGTGCCAAATATGGTGCATCTGTTTCTAAAACGATATGATTAATATCAATATTATTCACTACCTTATCTAATCCAGAATTTTTAAAAGTAACAATTCCGCCAATTCCCATCTTAAATCCCCACTCAATAATTCTTTCAGCCTGATTATCATTACCGGTAAAAGCATGAAAAACGCCCTTAAGTTTATCATCAATTACTTCATTCATTATTCTAAAAATTTCATCGAAAGATTCGCGTGCATGAATAATAATTGGCAAATTGTATTTCTTTGCTAAATCGATTTGATATCTAAAAGCCTCTTCCTGCTCATTCTTAAATGTCTTATCCCAATACAAATCTATTCCTATTTCGCCAATCGCATAAAATTTTCTTTTGTTCAACCAATCTTCAACTTTATTCAGTTCTTCCCTAAAATTTTCTTTTACTGATGTTGGATGCAAACCCATCATTGGAAAACAAAAATCAGGATATTTATTGACTAAACTTAAAAGAGGTTCTATAGTTGAACTATCAACATTTGGCAAAAGAACTCTTTCAATACCATTCTCACGCGCATTATCAATTACCTGATTGCGATCAGAATCAAATTCAGGAAGGAATAAGTGTGTATGTGTATCTATTAATTGCATATTTCCAAAATCGATGCAAACATAAAAAAATTCTTTATCAATATTTATGTTCGGCATTTAATTCTATATGTCTTAAAACATTTGTTGTTTAATATGATTATTATTTAAAGTAAAACCCTAAAAAAAAGGGAGGCAAACAGCCTCCCTATAATTATTTTTAAGATAAATTTAATTATACAGCTCCTTGTGCAAGCATTGCTTCTGCAACTTTTACAAATCCACCAATATTTGCGCCATTAACATAGTTAATAAATCCATCAGAATCTTTACCATACTTCTCACAAGTAGCATGAATATCTTTCATAATCTGATGTAATCTTTGATCAACTTCTTCTCTTGTCCAGCTTAATCTTAAACTATTTTGCGACATTTCAAGACCAGATACTGCAACACCACCTGCGTTTGCAGCTTTACCAGGACCATAAAGAATTTTATTTTCTATATAAACTTCAACAGCTTCAGGAACAGATGGCATATTTGCTCCTTCAGAAACTACGAAACAGCCATTAGAAACAAGTGTTTTAGCATCTTCTTCGTTAATCTCATTTTGTGTAGCACAAGGTAGGGCAACTTCACATTTGATTTCCCATGGACGTTTTCCTTCGTAATATTCACATCCAAATTTGTCAGCATATTCTTTTATACGACCACGCTTAACATTTTTAAGATCCATAACATAAGCCAATTTCTCAGCATCAATTCCATTTGGATCATGAATATATCCTGCAGAATCTGATAATGTAACAACTTTACCTCCAAGTTGATTTACTTTTTCAGTAGCAAACTGAGCAACATTTCCCGACCCTGAAACTGTAACAACCTTACCTTCAAAGCTATCACCACGGGTTTTTAGCATTTCTTCTGCAAAATAAACAGCACCATAACCTGTGGCTTCAGGACGAATTAAACTGCCACCGTATTCCCTTCCCTTACCTGTCAAAACACCTACAAACTCATTCCTAATGCGTTTATATTGACCAAACATGTAACCAATTTCGCGACCACCAACACCAATATCTCCTGCAGGCACATCTGTATTCGCACCAATATGCTTACATAATTCAGTCATAAGACTTTGGCAAAATCGCATTACTTCATTATCTGATTTTCCTTTAGGATCGAAATCAGAACCACCTTTACCACCACCCATTGGCAGTGTTGTTAAACTATTTTTTAATACTTGCTCAAAAGCTAAGAACTTTAGAATACTTAAATTTACTGTTGGGTGAAATCTCATCCCTCCTTTGTATGGACCGATCGCACTATTCATTTCAATACGATATCCTTTGTTAATCTGAATTTCTCCTTTATCATCCAACCAAGGAACTCTAAAAAGTATTACTCTTTCAGGTTCTGCAATTCTTTCAAGAACTTTTGCATGCTTGTACTTTGGATTTTCCTCAATATAAGGAATAAGAGATTCGGCTACTTCTTGTACTGCCTGATGAAATTCATTTTCATGTGCGTTTTTGGCAATAATCTGAGCCATAAATTGTTCTACACGTGGATCCATAATTTTTTTTTAGTTTTTAGTTTGTAATTTATGGTTTAATGCTAACAAACTTATGTAAAAAAAAACCCAAAGAAAATAAGCTAATTCAAAAATTGCATTGTTAACGAAACAACACAACTAATTATCATCCTGAATGTTAATTGCAGCAAGGGATTCACTGTGTGCATGTTTAAAAACACTTATGACTTTTATCATAAATACATAGAAGAAATCAACTTGTACGATTTTCCAGGCAATGTCTTTACAATACCCATGAACTCTAAGTTTAACAAGACAGGCGAGACCTTACTTGTTGGCATATTGCATTTTAAACATATTAAATCAATAGTTAGCTCGTCTTGCTTTTTAAGTATTTCAGTAATTAACTTTTCTTCATTACTAAGATTTAGAAACAAATCTTTTTGCACAGCAGTGTTTTGCTTTTTCCCTGGCTCCCAGCCTAATAGATATTCAAGATCTTCAATTGAGGTAAGCATAGCAGCCTTATTAGACTTTATTAAACTATTACATCCTTTTGAGTACTTATCTGACACCCGACCAGGAAGAGCAAAAACATCCCTGTTATAAGAATTTGCAATATCGGCTGTAATTAATGAGCCACCTTTTTCTCCGGATTCAATTACAATTGTTGCATCAGTTAAGCCGGCAATTATTCTGTTTCGCTTAATGAAGTTATTTTTATCACGAATTGATTTACATGGAAAATCGGTTACAAGCATTCCTTGCTTAATAATACTTTTAGCCAGAGTTTTATGAGATGCAGGATATATAATATCCAATCCATGACCTAAAACTGCAACGGTTTGCAAGCCATTTACCAAAGCAGCATGGTGTGCTGCAGCATCTATCCCATACGCCAGTCCACTTACAATTACTGGATTATGATTACGGTCTTTTAAATCTTTAATCAACTTTTCGGTAAATGCAACTCCTTCTGTTGTTGCTTTTCTTGTACCAACAACACTAATCATTTTGCGTGAGTTCAGATCCATTTCTCCTAAAGTATATATCAAAATCGGTGCATCATCGCAATGTTTTAACCTTTCAGGGTATTCTTTATCAAGATAAAAAATTGGAGTTATTTTACTTTTTTTAATAAACTCTATTTCTTCTTCTGCTTTCGGAATAACATCTGAATTAATTATTGATTCGGCCAGAACAGACCCAATCCCGGGAATTTTCATTAAATTTTTCTTTGTTTCGCTGAAGACACCATTAAAACTACCAACATATGCCACAAGCTTTTTAGCAGTAATATGTCCTATTTTAGGTATTAAGCTTAAGGCAATTTTATACTTTAAATCATCGTTTATCATAACCATGTAAAAATTTACATGAAATTAGTAAAATATTTTACAAAAAAGAAGGTGCTCTTTTCAGAACACCTTTTTACCATAAATTACAAACCTGTCTTCCGACAGGCAGGCTAAAAACCTGCAATTATCTTTTTAGATTAAATAACTCCTTGATCTAACATTGCATTTGCTACTTTTAAGAAACCTGCAATATTTGCTCCCTTTACATAATCAACATGTCCATCTGCATCTTTTCCATACTTAACACATGCTTCATGAATACTACACATGATTCCATGTAATTTTGTATCAACTTCTTCTCTTGACCAACTTAATTTCAT
>DAOUTQ010000164.1 GCA_030668615.1 Bacteroidales bacterium
TAATGTCTATAATAATGGAATAAAAAGTGTTGTAAAAACGCAACACATTGTGTGCGATATCGAAACAAATGTTTATATTTGATTAGAAATTTTTGCTATGGATTTAGAAAAAGGGAAAATATTAATTGTTGATGATGATCAAGGTGTATTACATAGCGCTAAAATGTTTCTAAAGCAGATATTTGAGGAAGTTGAAACAATCGATAACCCATTAGTAATGCTTTCCATGATAAAAATGGAAAGTTATGATGTTGTTTTGCTTGATATGAATTTTACAAAAGGTGAAATTGATGGCAGCGAAGGAATTAATTTGCTACAAGAAATTCTGAAACTCGATCCTGATCTACCTGTAATTTTTATAACTGCTTATGGCGATTTCGATTTGGCAGTAAATGCAATCAAAGTAGGAGCATATGACTTTATAGTTAAGCCGTGGAAAAATCAAAAACTGCATGCAACTATTCTTTCTGCATTGAAATTCAGAAATTCAAAAAGAGATTTAAATAAATACAAAGAAACAACTGATCGGCTTGAAGTTGATAATGAGTCTGATTATAAAGATTTTGTTTATGAATCTTTAGCTATGCAGCGTGTAAATGATTTAATTAAAAGAGTAGCCATAACCGATGCTGATGTTTTAATTACAGGAGAAAACGGTACAGGGAAAGAAATGATTGCCCGTCAGATTTATCAAAACTCAAATAGAAAAAACAGTATATTTTTAAAGGTAGATGTTGGCTCAATACATGAAAATCTTTTTGAGAGCGAATTGTTTGGTCACGAAAAAGGATCATTCACCGATGCAAAAGAAAAGAAAACTGGTCGGTTTGAATTAGCTTCGGGCGGAACACTTTTTATTGACGAGATTGGAAATATAGATGTAAAGCTTCAGGCTAAGTTGTTAAGCGTATTGCAGAATCGTGAAATGATTCGTGTTGGAGGAACTAAAACAATCCCTATTGATATCAGGCTGGTTTGCGCAACAAATCAGAATCTTTCAGAAATGGTTAAGCAAGGTAAATTCCGCGAGGATCTGTATTATAGAATAAATATGTTTGAATTGGCAATTCCGGCTCTTCGTGATAGAGTGGATGACATTCCTTCGCTAACAAGGTATTATCTCGAAAAATTTAAAACGAAATATCAAAAGAAAAATATTAAAATATCCGATTTAACTATTGAAAAACTGAAAAGATATAATTGGCCCGGAAATATTCGCGAGTTAAAAAACTCTATTGAAAGAGCAGTAATATTGGAAAGTAAAACACAGTTGACAGCTGAATCTATTTTTCCTTCAAATCAATCAATTGCAAAGAGTAATTCTGTTCAAACTTTTAATTTAGAAGAAAATGAAAAACAATTAATTCTAAAAGCAATTCAAAAAAATATGGGAAATATGACAAAAACGGCTGAAGATCTAGGTTTGGAAAGAACAGCTCTTTATAGAAGAATGAAAAAATTTGGTTTGTAAGATTTAGAAAATGCTACTACGTAAATTTTATATTAATCTGATACTTCGGATAGTTCTTATTCTTTCGAATATGATTGCTGTTGCAATAGTAATTCCGAATTTGCTTGAAAAACAATTGATGTTTACTTTAATTGTTTTCGCAATGATTTTAATATTGCAAATTATCTTGTTATTACACTATGTACGAAAAACAAACAGACTCTTAACGAAGTTTGTATTAGCTATTTCAAATTTAGATTTTACTTCAAAATTTAAAACTGATTATGCAGATACGCCATATAAAGATTTAAATATAGCCTTCAATAAAATTATTGAGCAATATCAAAATGTTACATTTGAAACTCAGGCACAACATTTTATTACAGATCATATTATACAGGCTATTCCTGCAGGAATTTTAGTATTTAGCGAAAATGAAACAATATCTTTTAAAAATAAGCGCGCAGAAAACTTATTAGGCTTAAAGGAGATTTATTCAATACACCAACTTGAAGGTTTATTGCCCGACTTTTATAAAAAATTGACTGAGAATGAGAAGGCGGGGAGTTTCATATATGAAACATCAGATCAAAACGAAAGGAAAATACTATCCGTAACAGTAAAATCTTTTAAGTTATATTCTCAAAATCAAAAACTAATTTCCATTCAGGATATAAGCAGGGAAATTGATCAGGGAGAATTAGATGCAATTCAACGATTAATGAGAATACTTACCCACGAAATAATGAATTCTCTTACTCCGATAAATTCATTAACTGAAACAATAACAATGCTGATGAGCGATGAAAATGGAGATGCCAGACCTTTCAATGTGTTTAATGAAATAAACTATAATGATGTAAGAGAATCAGTAATAGCCATAAAGGAAAGGGGTGAAGGTTTAGACCATTTTGTAATTAATTTTAGGACTTTAACTAAACTCCCTGAAAAATTACAAACAAAAAAAGTTTTAGTGAACGATTTGATTAACTCCGTTTGCAAAATAATGAATGCTGAGCTAAATAATATTTCTGTAAAAGTTGAAACCGAAAAGGATGATTTATTTATAAATATTGACAACGCTTTAATTGAGCAGGTATTGATTAATCTAATAACAAATAGCTTAACGGCGATGTCAAAAACAAAAAAGCCTGAATTGCATTTAAAATCATTTATAAAAGATAATAATACTCTTATTCAGGTTGCAGATAATGGAGTTGGTATTTCAAAAGAAAAACTTAGCGATATTTTTATTCCATTCTATTCAACTAAAGAAAAAGGTTCAGGAATCGGTCTTAGTTTCGCCCGTCAAATTATGCGATTGCATAATGGATCAATAAATGCTCAATCAAGCCCGAGTGAAGAAACTATATTTACATTGAATTTTTAAATATAAAAAAGCTCCCATATTGGGAGCTTTCATATTCTTTGTAAAGAATAATTTAAAGTTTTTCAACCGCCATTAACGGCTGATCTTTAGTAATTAAAGCAGCATCATCAACAAGAATTTTTACTATTTTACACTTGAAAGGAGCTTCAATTTCGTTGAAAAGCTTCATCGCTTCAAGTATACAAATAGTATCGCCTTCGTTAACAACTGTTCCTTCTTCTACAAATGCAGGTTTGTCGGCTCCGGCTGAACAATAAAATGTTCCTGCCATAACTGCGTTGATGGTTTCCTTATAATCTTGGGTATTTGTTTCAGCAGTCTTCTCTACAACTTCTTCGCTTTCAGTTTGAGCAGGTCTAACTTCATCATGAACTTCAGGATGTGCCGACTCAACAATTGATTCAGAAATAGCATGACTTTTTGCAGTTCCATTTCCTGTTCGCATCGTTAAGTTAAAATCTCCTTTGCGGATAGTTAATTCACCAACTTGCATTTTTGCTGCTTTTTCCAGAATAGTATTCATACCATCATAATCTTCAGGGTGTAGCATTGGATCTATATTCCCTGAAACAGTTGATTTGAGTTTTACTTTATTTTCTTCAGGAGCTTTAACTAAATCTTCTACTTCAATATCAGCCGGAGTCTTTGGCTTTTTATTTTCGGGTTGTGCTCTCCATTTAAAGTATTCCATTGATACTTCCGGGAAAAGGCAATATGATAAAATGTCCTCTTCGTTTTCAATTAACTCAGGATTAGCTACATTCTTAGTCGCAGTGGGTAGTATTGGTTTAATATCATCCGCAGGCCTGTGATCTATTGGTTTTTCTTTACCTAAAATTTGTTTAATAAATTTAGGTTCAATTGGAGCTGGCGGACGGCCATACATTCCTTTCACATAGTTTTTAACTTCTTGAGGTACTACCTTATACCTTTCTCCAGTTAAAACATTCATTACAGCCTGAGTTCCTACTATCTGACTTGTAGGAGTTACCAATGGTGGATATCCAAGATCTTTTCGTACTCTTGTAACTTCTTCCAATGCTTCAGGTAGTTTTTCTATAGCTCCTTGTTGTTCAAGTTGGGATCTGAAATTTGAAATCATTCCTCCAGGAATTTGGTGTACTAAAATTTCAGAATCAACAATTGGTTCATAACCTCTACCTTTTGTTCTTTGAGGAGTTAAGTCGGTAAAGTATTTATTTACTTTTCGTAAAGCATCTATATCAAGGTTAACATCATATTCTGTCTCAGCAAAAATAGCATTTATAGTTTCTACCGGTGGTTGTGATGAGAATCCAGCCATAGACGAAATAGCACAATCTACAGCTCCAGCACCTGCTTTTACTCCTTCTAAGTAAGCAGTTTCTGCCATTCCACTTGTTGAATGACAATGAATCTGAATTGGAATATCGAGTTCTTTTTTTAATGCAGACATAAGATTTTTCGACATAGTTGGAGATAATAATCCTGCCATATCTTTTATACACAACGAGTCAATACCCATTTGAACCTGTTCTTTTGCATCGCTAACATATTTTTCAATAGTATGAACAGGACTTATTGTATATGAAAGAGACCCTTGTGCATGAGCACCATATTTTTTTACAGCCTTAATTGCCGATTCTAAATTTCTGGAATCATTTAAAGCATCAAAAATTCTGAAAATATCTACACCGTTTTCATGAGCTTTTTCTACAAATCGGTCAACTAGATCATCAGCATAATTTTTATACCCAACAATATTCTGTCCTCTTAATAACATTTGAAGAGGAGTTTTTTTTGCTTTTGCTTTTATTAGACGAAGTCTTTCCCAGGGATTTTCGCGTAGAAATCTTAAGCAAACATCAAATGTAGCACCACCACAAACTTCAAGGGAGTAATAACCAACTTTATCGATGGTATCAATAATATCAATGATATCTTTTGTGCGCATTCTTGTAGCCCAAATTGACTGATGTCCGTCTCTTAAGGTTGTATCTGTAATTCTTAATGTATTCTTTTTCATAACTTATTATTCATTATTTATTAACTGTGAATTTTCCCATTCCAGAGAATTTTTCAAAACGACTTTGAATTAATTCATCAACAGATAATTTTTGTAATGGTTTAATATTTTTAAGGATAGCTTTTTTTACTGATTCGGCAACTATTTTAACATCAGTATGTGCTCCTTCACCTGGTTCCTCAATTATTTCATCAATAACTCCATGTTTATGAAGCGCTTTTGCAGTAAGGTTTAATGCTTCAGCTGCATCTGGTGCATATTTAGCATCGCGCCATAAAATAGAGGCACAACCTTCTGGAGAAATAACTGAATAAATAGCATTCGATAGCATCATAACTTTGTCGCCAACACCTATGCCTAAAGCACCACCACTACCACCTTCGCCTATAACAACACAAACAATTGGTACTTCAATTGATGCCATTTCAGTTAGATTTTTAGCAATAGCTTCGGCTTGTCCGCGTTCTTCTGCTTCAAGCCCAGGGAAAGCTCCGGGTGTATCAATGAAAGTAACAATAGGAATATTAAATCGCTGAGCTAATTTCATTAATCGTAAGGCTTTTCTGTAACCATCAGGTTTAGCCATTCCGAAGTTACGTTCAATATTTTCGTGAGTTTTCTTTCCTTTATTATGACCAATGAGCATTACTTTCTGATCACCAATTTCGGCAAATCCACCAATCATGGCTTTATCATCGGAGAAATATCTATCACCGTGTAATTCTACAAAGTTTTTTATGATATGTGATATGTAGTCTTGTAAAATTGGTCGTTTAGGATGTCTACTTACCTGAACAATTTCCCAAGGTGTTAATTCCTTTTTAGTTTTTTTATCCATTTTTTTCACCTTTGGTTCTTCAATAACAATATTATCAATTTCTTGTCCCATATTTATAATAGAGGGATTTTTAAAACAGATTATCGACTATAGTAGCTAAGTACATTGCTTAAATAATCTTTTAAATCTTTTCGATTAACAATTGAATCAACAAACCCATGTTCTCTAAGATATTCGGCAGTTTGAAAATCATCTGGAAGTTTTTCGCCAATGGTTTGTTCAATTACTCTTCGTCCTGCAAAACCAATTAATGCTCCGGGTTCAGACACATTTATGTCTCCCATCATTGCATAACTTGCAGAAACTCCACCAGTGGTAGGATTAGTTAATACCGATATATATGGTATATTCTTTCTGTTTAATCGGGCAACACCGGCACATGTTTTTGCCATTTGCATTAACGATAAAGCACCTTCTTGCATTCTCGCTCCACCAGATGCGGAAATAACAATATAAGGTAAGTTATGATCGTAAGCATAATTAGCAGCTTGTAGGATTTTCTCACCAGTACCACTACCTAAACTTCCTCCTAAAAACCTGAAATCCATAACAGCAATTACGGCAGGGATTCCATTCATTTTTCCATGGCCTGTAACAACAGCCTCGGATATTCCAGTTTTCTTTATGTTAGCTTCGTATTTATCTTTATAGCTTCCTTTTAAATCGTTAAATTTAAGCGTGTCCTTAGGACTGATATTATTAAATAATTCTTCGAAAGTATTTTCATCGAACAATAAATTTATTCGTTCATATGAAGTAATAGCTCCGTGGTAGTTGCAGTTTGGGCAAACATTAAGGTTTTCTACCCATTCGCTTTTATAAATATGCGAATTGCATTTCTTACATTTTATCCATAAATCTTTTTTAGATTTCTTTTTTACGGATGCATTAGTTTCGCTGTACCATGCCATCGCTCAAATCTCCCTATTTTAATTATAAATAACACCTAAATAACTTAATACTATCTACTTAATATACAAAAGCAGATGTAAATGGATTGGCAAAATACTTAATTTTATAAAAAAAAGCTATTTTAATTTAAATTATTATATATAATAACCATCCTTTTTGGGTGGCTATTACATAGTTTTTTACAGTTAAAAAACTAAGTCTCAACTTAATTCACACAATATTTTTTTGGATTTGCTCTATTTGATATGGTAGTATTAAAACTTAAAGCAAAGTGACTATTAAAGTTTTGCAAAAAAAATATGAGTAATTCAAGAAGGAA
>DAOUTQ010000127.1 GCA_030668615.1 Bacteroidales bacterium
TAAAAGTTCTACGATTAAATACAAATGACAAGATTGAATTAATTGATGGAAAAGGCTCGTTTTATGAAGCTAAAATAATTGACCCTAATCCAAAGAAGTGCAAAATTGAAATTACAAAAACCATTCGTAAGTTTGGTAAAAGAAATCACTATTTACATATAGCAATTGCTCCTACTAAAAACATGGATCGCTTTGAATGGTTTCTTGAAAAAGCAACAGAAATTGGAGTTGATGAAATAACTCCACTCCTATGCGATCATTCTGAAAGAAAGGTAATTAAGAACGAAAGACTTGAAAAAATAATTGTTTCCGCTGTTAAACAATCTATAAAAGCATATAAGCCTAAACTAAATCCATTAACGAGGTATAACGATTTTATTAAACAAAATTTTGACGGAACAAAATACATAGCACATTGTGAAGAAAATGAAAAACAAAGCTTAAAAGCAAATTATAATGCTGGAAGTAATGCAGTTATTCTTATTGGCCCAGAGGGAGATTTCAGCCCTAATGAAATAAAGCTTGCAAAAGAAAATAATTTTCGTGAAACAAGTCTTGGAGAAAGTCGTCTTAGAACAGAAACAGCAGGCGTTGTTGCCTGCCATACAATAAATTTATTAAACGAATAATTCATATTTTTCTTAACTTTAGTTATATGAGAAATAGATTAAACCCAATTATAGTTAAAGCATCCTCGCTTGTGCCTTTTAATATAAAGTCATTCTGAGCATAAGCGAAGAATCTTTATGGTTTGCTTACACTAAAAATGACAATATATTTCTTTAAGACTTTTACTTTTTGATAAACTCAACAATCGAACTTATTAAAATACTATTTAAAGGTAAATCTGGGTTACTATAAGTAGCTAAATTCTTAAATCTGTCTATCTCAACATCTTTAAAAATATGGTTCATTCCTCCTATAACAACTAATTTAGCAGTTGTATTTACATGTTTAAAAAGATCAGCGTCTTGTACACTTATCTGAATATCATTTGTTCCCTGAGCAATTAATACAAGCATATGAAGTTTTGCAATTTCACCCGCTTGCCTATTAATAATCATACTGCTTAAAAAGCAAAACGTAAGTATCAGACAGATTCGAAGAAGATTAGTCATAAAAGTATTCCTGTTAGTTAGTAAAGAAATCAACTACGTTTCCAAACTTATTACTTGAAGTTTTATAAAGCTCAGTATATTGACATTTTGAGCAAGTAACAGTAGTAAATTTTATATTCTGAATATTAAAAAGTTTCATCATAAAACTACCAGTAGTACGAATTTCTCCTATTTCGTATTGACGACTATTACACTTTGGACAAGTGTATTTATAATTTTTATACATAATTAGTTATTTTGATTAAACTTACTTCTTAATAATTCACCTAATTTAATTGATGTATCAATCTTCCTTTTATCAAGCATCCAACCCAATGCCATGAATACTGATAAAAACTTTTTGCCTTCCAATTCTTTATTAAATTTCGGATTAATTTCATTGAATCCAATATATCGGCAATCAGTTGAATTTAGATATTCAATAATATTAAATTGTATTTTCGAGCTACTTAATAACTTATGAGTTTCTATATCATTATTAGTTTCAATATAAACTTTTGAATCAAAGCTGCTATTCCCTATCTTAAATCTTAGTTTGTTCTTACGAAAGCTTAATTTATCAAGTTGATTTCTTTTTCGGACCAACAATTTATAATTATCGTATCCTGAAATCGGAAAAAATAAACCACTATATATGCTGAATTTATCAAAATTCGTAGATTGAACAGAAACAAAATATGAATCTTTAATATCAAGATTTTTTATTAATACTTCACGAATTGTATGTCCATGCCTAACACTTATTTTTTTCTCCCTTATATTAAATTCCCAATCAGCTCGCTTTGCAATGTCCTTTAAAATATCAGCTGGTGATTTTTCGTTTTCCATTGTATAAGTATATTAATCTTTATCAGTTTCTGACGAATCAGTTTTTTTCAATCTTTTTGCATCTTTTAATGCCTTTGTAAGAATCCATTCAAGCTGCCCATTTGTACTCCGGAATTCATCCGCAGCCCACTTTTCCAAAGCTTTCATTTTATCTTCGTTAAGCCGGAGTACAAAAGATTTTTTAGCAGACATAATTCTTAATGATTTAGAGTTCCAGTGTTTACTACTGGTCTTGCTGATTCCTCAGAACAAAGAACAACCATTAAATTACTAACCATTGCAGCTTTGCTTTCGTGGTCCATTTCAATAATTTCTTTTCCGGATAATTGCTCTAAAGCAATTTCCACCATACTTACAGCGCCTTCAACAATTTTATGTCGTGCTGCAACAACAGCTGTTGCTTGCTGGCGTCGTAACATTGCACTTGCAATTTCTTCTGCATATGCAATATAGTTTATTCGTGCCTCAATAACATGAATTCCCGCAATCTCAAGTCTTTCAACAATCTCTTTCTCTAGCTCATGATTTACCTCCTCAACGCCTGATCTTAATGTGATCTCAGCTTCTTCATCTTCAAAATTATCATAAGGATATTTTCCTGCTAGTTTGCGTAATGCCGCTTCGCTCTGAACTACAACAAAGTGCTCATATTCATTTACCTCAAAAGCTGCTTTATAAGTATTATCTACTTTCCAAACTAAAACAACTCCAATTTTTATTGGATTTCCAACTTTATCGTTAACCTTACTTGGATCACTATCAAAGTTTCGAGCTCTTAACGATATTTTTTTACGGGTATAAAAAGGATTTATCCAGAAAAACCCGTTTTCCTTTATCGAACCTTTATACGCTCCAAAAAGAACCAAAACCATAGATTCATTTGGATTTACAATTACCAGTCCTATTAGCATAAAAATGCCAATTACAATAAGAGCTACAAACCAGGGATTGTGTAAAAATACCAAACCTAATATGCCTACTCCTATTATAAGTAGCTCCAAAAAGAGCATCAAAAAACCCGGTGCTGCTGAAAATGTTTTCTCGTTTTTCATAATCGTTTATTTAAGTTAATTAGTGATATCATTTTGATATCACAATAATATAACAATTTTTAAAGCAAGTCAAGTTTTTTTACAAAAAAAAGAGATGATATTTAACATCATCTCTTCTATACCTTATTACATCTGACTTTATGAATAATTGTTAGCAAACTTAATTACATTATCAATTATTCTATCAGGAATCTTCTTTGTATTCTCTTCAATAAATTTTATTATATGATCAAATTCACTAAAATCATATTTTTCAATATCAGATATTGATTCATTTATTTCGTTATAACTAAGAAGATTAATCGGAGTAAAAGTTTTTCCCATACGCATAATTTAATGTTAATTCAATTAAATAACGCATATGGGAATTTCTTTATTATACTTTACCTATACTTTTTTTTATTTAAGTAAGCGTTAAGCTCAAATTTTTCTCCTCAACAAGTTTTCTTAAATTTATTAATGCGTATCTCATCCTTCCCAAAGCCGTATTAATACTTACATTGGTTTGTTCTGATATTTCTTTAAAACTTAATCCTAAAAAATGTCGCAATAATATAACCTCTTTCTGCTCTTCAGGTAAAAAATCAACCAAAACTCTAACATCTGACAAAATCTGTTCTTTTATTATCTCTTCTTCAATTGTTATGTCCGAAAATTTTGAAGAATTAAAAATATCAGTTTCATAATCATCGTTAGATAAGGTTTTCATTTGCTTTTCCTTTCTAAAATGATCAATTACAAGATTATGTGCAATCCGTACAACCCAGGAAATAAATTTTCCGTTCTCCTGATATTTGCCAGCATGCAACGATTTAACAACTTTAATAAATGTTTCCTGGAAGATATCCTGAGCTAAATATTCTTTTTTTACCATCAACAAGATATAAGTATAAACTTTATCTTTGTGACGACTCATCAGGATTTCGAAACCGGTTTGATCACCATCAATAAACCTTTTTACAAGTTCATGATCGGTAAGTTTTGATTTTTTCAAAACACCTCCTTTTTTACATATTAAAAAAAGGTAGAAGTATAATCTATAAACAATCCTCCCGGTTTTGGGTTAGTAATTAATTAAACTAATTTTATGCAATGTAAGGAAAATTTCCTTTTATTTCAAAACCATTTAAGTTTTGTTAACATTCTTTAAGAGTACTATTTTTCAATTTTCATGCCAAACAAAGAACAATATATTCAAATTCAAGGAGCAAAAGTTCATAATCTAAAGAACATTGATCTAAAAATTACTCGCGACAAATTTATAGTAATCACGGGCGTTTCAGGCTCCGGAAAGTCTTCTCTTGCCTTCGATACTATTTACGCGGAAGGTCAACGAAGATATGTCGAAAGCTTGTCTTCATATGCAAGGCAATTTTTGGGTAAAATAAATAAACCAGATGTTGATTTCATTCGTGGTATTCCACCTGCAATTGCAATTGAACAAAAAGTAAATACTCGTAATCCACGGTCAACCGTGGGTACATCTACGGAAATTTACGACTATCTTAAACTTTTGTTTGCAAGAATAGGAAAAACTTTTTCGCCTGTATCGAACAAACTTGTAATAAGACATTCTATTACAGATGTTGTTAATTACATTACCAGTTGTGGAGAAAAATCAAGACTTATTATACTTGCTCCCGTTGAATTAAAAAAAGGAAAAAATCTTGAAGAAAGCGTACTCTTACTTCATAATGAAGGTATTACAAGAATTGAACAAAACAATGAAATTTATAAAATCAATGAACTATTAGAAGATTCTTCAGCAATTAATAAAAAGAAACCGGTTAATATAGTAGTTGACAGAATAAGTGTTAAAACTAATGAGGATTCATTAAGTCGGTTTGCTGATTCAGTTCATCTGGCATTCTCAGAGGGAAATGGTTACTGTATAATTAAAGATATTGATGGTAAAAAACCTGATGAAACTTTCTCTAATAAATTTGAAGCAGATGGAATTGAATTTGAAGAACCCAACACACATACTTTTAGTTTCAACAATCCGGTTGGAGCCTGCCCAAGATGCGAAGGTTACGGTAAAATAATTGGTATCGATGAAGATTTAGTAATTCCAAATAAAGGATTATCGATATATGAAGAAGCTATTGCTTGCTGGCGAGGTGAAAAAATGCAGGAATGGAAAAATCGCTTGGTTTACAATGCAGACAAATTTGATTTTCCAATACACAAACCTTTTCTGGAGTTAACCGAAAAACAAAAACAGCTTCTTTGGACCGGGAATAAACATTTCTGGGGATTAAACGCCTTTTTTGAACATCTTGAGGAACAGAAATACAAAATACAGTATCGTGTAATGCTTTCAAGATATCGTGGAAAAACCACATGTCCTGATTGCAGAGGAACAAGGCTAAAGAAAGAAGCTTCATACGTAAAAGTTAATGGAAAATCTCTTCAAGATTTAGTATTAATGCCTATCGATGAGTTACAAGTATTCTTTTCTAATCTAAAATTAACTGATTATGAAAAAGATGTATCCAAACGTATTTTAATAGAAATTAACAATAGGATTGATTTCTTAATGAATGTTGGTTTGGGGTATCTTACTTTAAATCGTCTATCATCTACTCTTTCCGGTGGAGAGTCTCAACGAATTAATTTAGCAACTTCGCTTGGAAGTAGTCTTGTAGGATCGCTATACATTCTTGACGAGCCAAGCATTGGTTTACACTCAAGAGATAACAATCGCCTAATTAAAGTTCTTAAGGAACTGCAAAATATTGGAAATACGGTAATAGTTGTAGAGCACGATGAAGATATTATAAAATCTGCTGATGAAATAATTGATATTGGACCATATGCAGGCCGATTAGGTGGAGAAATCATTTTTCAGGGAGATTATAACGAACTAATTAAAAGCAAAAAAAGCTTAACTGCCAAATATCTTACAGGAGAAGAATCGATTAGTGTACCATCACAAAGGCATAAATGGAATAATTTTATTGAGATCATCGGTGCAAGCGAAAATAATTTAAAGAATATTAGTGTAAAGTTCCCTTTAAATGTAATGACCGTTATTACGGGAGTTAGCGGATCTGGCAAATCATCACTTGTAAGGAATATTCTCGCACCTGCTCTTAGTAAAATAATAATGGGAACTGGTGAAAAGACTGGAAAATATGATAAGATTAACGGCGATATTAATAAACTTAACAATATCGAATTCGTTGATCAGAATCCAATTGGAAAATCATCAAGATCGAACCCTGTAACTTATTTAAAAGCATATGATGAAATAAGAAAGCTATATGCAAGCCAGCAATTATCTAAAATAAACAATTATAAGGCTTCACATTATTCATTTAACATTGATGGTGGACGATGTGAAGAATGTCAGGGAGAAGGTGTAATAAAGGTCGAAATGCAGTTTATGGCTGACGTTGTGCTTATTTGCGATCATTGTCATGGTAGAAGATTTAAAGAGGAAATTTTAGAAGTAAAATACCGTGAAAAAAATATTTTTGATATACTGGAGATGACAGTAAATGAAGCGATTGAATTTTTTAAAGAAGGATCAGGCTCCACAGAAAGAAGAATCGTTGACAAACTCTCTCCTCTCGCCGAGGTTGGTTTGGGTTATATTAAATTAGGACAATCATCAAGCACTTTGAGTGGAGGCGAAAGCCAACGAGTAAAACTTGCTTCTTTTCTTAGTAAAGAAAACTCAAAACAAGCAACATTATTTATCTTCGACGAACCAACTACAGGGCTTCATTTTCATGATATTAAAAAGCTACTTGAGGCTTTTAATGCATTAATTTCCAGAGGAAACACAGTTCTTATTATTGAACATAACCTTGAAATAGTAAAATCAGCCGACTGGATTATTGATTTAGGTCCTGAAGGTGGAAAAAACGGAGGACAAGTCATTTTTGAAGGAATTCCCGAAGAATTAATTAACTGTAAAGAATCTTATACCGGGAAATTTTTAAAAGAGAAACTTAATTAACCAAAAAAACAAAAGCCTGTAAATTTTACAGGCTTTTCAAATATTTATTATTTAGTTTCACTAATCCATTTCATCCTTTATACCAAACATAATAGCCACACATCCACTTATTAACTCATCCGATTCTTCTTCATTATTTTTTACCCTTAATGAAATTATAAGTTGCTGGCTCGATTCTAGTTTAAAATCCCACAATCTTGAATAATCATTTTTTCTGTTATCATATAAAACGTTTCTGCTTACATCCAATACCTGAAATTCAATATCAGGTAATGCGTCAGAGCCACAAATATATATTCTATAATTTTGGCCGGCATAAAATGTTTTATATAACTCAGCATCCTCGCCTTCAGTTAATACAGCTGCATTATAATTACCATCATGTATATATGGTGTTAATTCTAACTTACAAACCTTTTTAGCAAAACTTTTACACTGAGCATTACCGTATAAAGGTATTAGAGCTAATATTGTCAATATAATTAATGTCTGGTATATTCTTTTCATAACAGAGTATATTTTTATAATATATAATTACTTCGGATTACCTTTACTTTCTCTTTAAGTTCATTATATGTTGCCGGACTCATAGAAACTGTAGTCTGTGATTTTAGAGTTGTTACATTTGTTTCTTCATCAATAACAGGTTCAATTTTTGATGATGTAATCTCAATCTTATCAAAAATTTTCTTTAGTTCATTCACATTAACCATTACCATTTGTACGTCTTCATTATCTGAATTCTCATCTAATAAACTTATTACGGTACTCAAAGTAAGTTTCTGATCGATAATTCGATTTACCAATTCATTATTATTAAAATCAACATCGGCACCAACTAAATTAGTTGCAATATGTAAGCCTTCAATCCAACCACCAACTAAAACAATGGTAGACAATGCCTGTCTGTCATTCTCTTCAAAGAACGAACTGGAAGTCATTATTGTTTCCGAAATAATATCCATTATTACATCACGGTTATTAATATTCGCTTCTAATCTTTCAATAATGGCTTCATCAATAGCATTCAGGATTCCTAAACCTTCTGCCATTTTCTTAGCAGCATTCATATAATTAATTGTAGCTTGTGTCTGGTCAAATAAACTTGCATAACTCAAATCTGTGGTATAAATACCCAAATTTAAGGCCATGCTTTTATTGGTAACATACTTCGAAGTATTATCTGTTGGATTCAGCAATTCTTCGTTATACTTTGCACCTGCCTGCTTTAATATCATTGCAGTTTCCAAAGGTGAAGGCAATGAATAAAAAATTTCCTTAACGGTTTTAACATCCTTAATAAGTTGTTCATCGATCTCAAGAGAATCAATTGTTATCAGGTCGTCAGAATCCGTGCTTTTATCTTTATCAGAAGAACATCCAATGATTAAACCAAATGCGATAAAAAGTGCTAAAAAAGATAAAGTCTTACGATGTAATAATTTAATATTCATAATTAGCTATCTGTTTATTGTTACCAATTTCAAAACAATATGTAGTAAAATTAACACTTTTTTTTAAAAAACAAAATATAGGTATAACGCTAATACCTGAAAATACAAGATTTCTTACATCAAACTATTAAATATTGTTCTGAAAAAAAGAGCTTATTTCTGATGTAATATAGAAATTATTAAGATGAATAACCAATAAATACAGAGAATTGTTATAATTTTGTTTTGAATAAATCGAACAGGAAATAATGAATAACAACGAAATTATAAAAATTCTAAAATCGGAGAATATTGTTCTCCAGATGGAAACACTACAATACTTAACAAAAGAAGGAAACAGAGATATTTTACCCGAAGTTCTTAGTTTACTAAATGCAACCGTGGAAACTACTATCCGTGATGAGATAATAATAATTTTGGAAAACCTGAAAGAACAGGAATGTGTTTTGGATGTTATAAAAGCGATTGGAAATCAGGATTATAAAGAAATTCTACCTATTTTGGTTTCTACTTGTTGGAAAAATGGATTAAACTATAGTGAACATTTAGAAGTTTTTACAGATGTTTTTATTCAATCTGTTTTTCAACTTGCATTTGATGCATTCACTGTAATTGATAATATTGAAACGATTGATAAAGCAGTAGCTGATAAATGCTTATTGAGGATGGAGAATGCAGTTGAAGATATAAAAGAAGACAAAAGACCTTTATATTTCGAATTAATTAATATAATAGAAGATAAAAAAGAAAATCCCACTGAATAGTGGGATTTATTTTTATTGAATACTTGAAAAATATTTCATAAACTGAGATCTTTCATAAACAAGTGGATCATCAATATTAGAATAACTCATTTTACCTCTGAATTCATCAATATTATTATAGCCATGCTTACTCATCCAATCCTCAACTTCTTTAATCATTGTTTCTAAATAATCAATTCCGTTTTTATATATAGCAGAACACACCTGAACAGCATTTGCACCTGCCAGAAGTTGTTTTATAATAGCTTTACCATCGTGAACACCAGTAGATGCAGCAATGTCCATTTTTGATACTTTAGAGGAAATTATGCCAACCCAACGTAACGAATTACGAATATCAGAAGGAGAGCTAAACACCTCTGCTGCAGTGAATTTAAAATTATCAATGTCAATATCTGGAGCATAAAAGCGATTGAATAAAACAACTCCGGGAACATTTAGTTTTTGAATAAATCCTGTTAAATTTGAGAAATGAGATCCTAATTTAAATGCAAAAGGAATTTTTAGAGTGCTTTTTAATTTCTCAGCCAATTCAAAATATATATTTTCATATTTTTCTGCAGGAGCGTTTCTATCATTTGGCAACACAAAAACATTAATTTCTACTGCATCTGCACCAGCTTCTTCAATACTCTTTGCAAAGCCAGTCCATTCTTTTGAAGAAACACAATTTATACTGGCAATTATTGGAATTTTTACTTCTTCTTTTGCTTTTTTAATTAAATCAAGATATTCTTGAAGAGTATTATTTTTAACATAAAAATTCACATAATCCAATGCTTCAGGGGAATCTGATCCGTTTGCCATTTTACCTGCTTCAAACTTAATTTGCTCTTCGAAGATTGATTTTAAAACAATTGCTCCAGCACCAGCTTTTTCAATCTTTTTGATTTTCTCAATTGAACTGGTAAGACCTGAACTTCCTACTATTACAGGATTTTTAAGTTTTAATCCTAAATAAGTGGTTTCTAATTGACTCATAATTAATGTTAATTTATATTATCTACTTA
>DAOUTQ010000079.1 GCA_030668615.1 Bacteroidales bacterium
ACAAGTTAAAGCATTAAGAAATCAATCAGCTGAATCATTTTTTTATAATGATATTTGTTTTGACAACTCTGGCAATATTATTAAAGGAAGTAATAATGGCAATATTTATATAAGCAGTATTTCCGATGATACTTTAAGAAATAATTATGTTATAAATACTAACAATGGATTATCAGGCTATAGTAATAAATGGCTTTGTTGCACAAACGAAAATATTCTTTTTACCGGCTCTAACTCAGGTTTAAATATTATTAACCTAAATGATTTATACGATAGAGGTAATTACTCTGTTCGCACAATCGACAAATCAAATGGATTCATCGATTATACTGGTAAAGTATCCGTTTTGGGAGATAATAATGATTTATGGATAGGAACTGACAATAACTTAATTAGAGTTGATTTAAGAAAAGTACTTCAATCGAATAACGAAAATATTGATTTCTATATAAAATCTATTGAAGTAAATGATACTCCTTTGGAATTGAAAGAATCTCATAACGTAAATATATGGACACAAGTACCTTCATCTACTTTTAAATTACCATTCAAGAAGAATTCTGTCACTCTTACTTTTGATATTATAAGGTACCTTGATCATGAAAAAATTAGCTTTAGCTATTTACTCGAAGGTTACAATAATACATGGTCGAAAGAAACCAAAAATAAAAGAATTGCATTTCATAATTTACGTCCAGGAAAATACAGACTTAGAATAAAGGCCTTCAAAAACTCCTATACTGATAATAACCAGGAATTATCAATTACATTCAGAATATCTTCTCCGTTATGGTTACGATGGTGGTTTATAGGCTTCTTTATTATAGTTATTTTATCTTCAATTTGGTTATTCATAAAACTTAGAATAAAATCAGCAACTAAAAAAGAACGCCAGAGAATTGAAATAGCAGAAAGAATAACTGAATTTGAAATGAAAGCATTACGAGCACAAATGAATCCTCATTTCATTTTTAATGCAATTAATTCAATACAAAATTACATGCTTGATAATGATGTAGATACTGCATTAAGCTACTTGTCAGATTTTGCTAAGCTTATTCGAATAACTCTTGATAATGTTTCTAAAAAACGAATTACATTAGAAGATGAATTAGAATACTTGAAATATTATCTGAGTTTGGAACAAATGCGTTTTGATAAGAAATTCGAAACTGAAGTTATATTACCTGCTGATTCAGAAAGCCTTAAAGCTCTTATTCCTCCAATGATTATCCAACCATATATTGAAAACTCTATTAAACATGGTTTTGCCAATATAGATAAAGGTGGAAAAATAAAAATTGAATTTAGTATTTCAGACGATAATATATTAAAATGTATTATTGAAGATAATGGAATTGGTAGAGAAAAATCAAGAGAATTAAACAAAAACAATAAATCTCATAAATCAAAAAGCACCTTTATAACTACAGAACGCCTTGCTCTGCTAAACCAAACAATGTTGAAAAAGGGCTATAAAACTGATACTATTGATTTATATGATGATTCTAAAGCTCCCTGTGGTACAAGAGTTGAAATATATATTCCATTATAGAAAGACGAATCATAAATAATCTTGTCGCATTATTCTATTTCAACTTTAAAAATATGTTTTAGTATATACCGGGCCTCATCTATGTTTATTCCTTTTTCAATTATGTCTTCTAAATCTTGTATCGTCCCTTCATGTATTTCACCTTCAATTTCATTACTATAATCATAATATTCCTGATAAATTTGCTTGGATTTCTCAAAGTCTCCCATACACAAATAAGATAATGCTATATTACAAATTGCATAAAAGGCTTCATTATCTTTTTTTATTGCTTTTTCAGACCATTTTATACATTCTTCATATTGACCTAATAAATAATAGTTCCAACCAATATTACCATGCGGAACATTTGAAGTTGAGTCAATTGCAATAACTTTTAAATATTCTTGTGTTGATTTTTCTATTTCATTATTTTCAGAATATATCCTGGCTTTTTCAAAGATTGCATCAATATTCTTGCTATCGATTTCTAAGACTCTATCTAAATCATTTAATGCTTCATCAACCTGATCCAATTTAAATTTTGCCCCTGCTCGAAGTATATATGCATAAAAATAAGTTTTATCAAGTTCTATTACTTTCGTAGCATTTTCAATCGCCTTATTAAAAGCATCTGTATTGTAATAAATTTGGGATAATCCAAAATAGAAGTCTTTAACATTTATCCCTTTATCAATATATGATTTATACAATTCTATAGCCCTTTCTGATTGCTCCAATTCAACAAATGCTCTTGCTTTAGCATTAATTACAATTACGTTTCCAGGTTCAATATCCAAAGCTTTATCAAAATCCTTTAAAGCCTTTGCATCCTCTCCCATCATCATATAAATATTCCCCCTTGTTATGTATGAGGCCGCAAAGTTTTTATCAATTTCGATAGCTTTATTACAATCTTCGATAGCCTTTTCTTTATCATGTAATCTCAGATAAGTTAATGCTCGGTTGATATACAAAAAGGCTTGATCTGGAAAATAGTTAATAGCAATATTAATTAAATCAATTGATTCTTCATGTTTATTAAGTGCATCTAATAATACTGCATTCACATTAATTGCATACAGATATGGCGTAACATCTTTTAATGCTTGCTCAATATCAACCAACGCACTTTCAACTCTGCCCTGTTTATATCTTGCCGATGATCTTGCCGCATATGCATAAGAATAATTTGGTTGTATCTCAATTACTTTATCATAACAATTAATACCCTCCATATATTTATTCATCCTTACCAGTACACTACCTTTCAATAAATAAACATACGCTAACGATGAGTCTTTTTCAAGAAGTTCATCTATCTTTTCAATATTTGCAAATATTCGTCCAGACTTAAACAAAACAAACAATTCAAGTCTTTGCGGTAAAATCAAAGAATTATCTTTTTTTATAATTTCGTTTAAATTATAATATACTCTGTATAAGTTCTCATTCCCTAAAATACCTTTTAAACATTGGTTAATTTTTTGTTTTATTTCTTCTGAATAGTTTTTTGTATAGCTTTCATAATTTATAACTATATCATTAATCTCAGCTTCAGCATAATCATTAATCTTATCAGCAAATGTAAATTTATTTAGAATTCTTGTTCCTTTAGAAATAAAGTCAATTCCTTTTTCCAAATCACCAATATTCATTTCAATAGATCCAATAATAAACATTACAGAATAATTTGATGGATCAAGAGAAAGACTTTTCTCATAATCAGATTTAGCTTTTTCTACTTCATTTTTATATAAATACATTTGTCCTCTTAAATTATATCCGGTAGGTTCAAATGGATTGATTTCAATTGCTTTATTGTAATTTTTTTCAGAATTAGCAAAATCTTGCTTAATAAAATATAAATAGCCTAATTGAATATACGATTGATAATGATACGAAAATATATTTACAGCATTCTCAAAGTATTTAATTGCTTGATCATATTTCTCCTGCTGAAAATATACATACCCTAAGTAATAAATTGCATCAGTGTATTTGGAATTAATTTTCAGTGCAGTTTTAAAATCTGATATTGCTTTTTTAACCTCATATCTCGTTAAATAAAGAACTCCTCGTTCTACATAAGCTTCTGCATAATTTGGATCAATATCAATAGCCATGTTTATTAGAATCTCGGCACTGTCATATTCATATAAAGTGGACTTGTAAATTGCTTTAAGAATGTAGTTTTCCGGACTATCAGGATAATGCTTTATATTAAAATCAATATTTGATATTAATTGCTGATAGTAAGCTCTTTTAGCAGAATCGCCTTCAAAAACCTGTTCGTTCGATTCAATTTGATCCAGAGAATCAATGTAATTTTCTATTCTATATTTATACCCAGATTTAACATCATTTGCCGGATTACTTTGAATTTCTTTTAAAAAATAATTTTGAGCTTTTAAACACGTTGTTGAAATTACAATTACTAAAAGTAAAATAAAGATCTTTCTCATTTCTTTTAAATTAATATAACAATTATATTTCTTAATATTTCCTTTTTCACAGGTTCTATAATAAATACGACATTTCCACTTCACTGTTTATATGATTTAGTATTTAAGTATAAAAAACCAACAGAAAAGTAAAAACAAAATGATCAAATAGGGAATGCAATATAACCATTTGCAATTATAAAATTACACTATGATTATTTAAATATTATCAGAAATTCTGGGATTATCTTAAAAGATTCACTTTACATTATTTATTACTCTCTAGTAATTCAATTTTAGTTAATATCTTTTCTTGTTCTTGTTTAATATCTCTAATAGTTACAAGAATTTCTCTTTGAACCGGATTTTGCAAAGACAGATTTCTCATCTCTTCACTTCTTATCCCAAGTTTGGAATCCCAATAACCAAGTAAAAGAGCACAAAATATAAATACAACAATTAATATTGGAATAGCAACATATACATTTGATAACAAGAATTTCCCAATATCAGTATTTTTGATAGCTCCAATAAAAATGGTTACCATCATAAAAAGATTAATGTATCCAATATACATTTTCGATCGGTCTATATAAACTTTCCATCTGATCAAAGCTTTTTTATCTACTTTCATAATTCTATTTTTTTATAAAAATACTTACAAAACGAACAAATGTCAATGTATATTACATTAATAGCATAATAAAAAATGAGCATTTGCATTGTAAAACTTAGCAGACACTCATTTCTAACATTAACTCTAACACTCTAATCTAATGTCTAAAATATATTTTACTAACAATTTTCCATCCTTCTTCAAACTTATATAATTGAAGATAATCAGTAAACAATAGTTCATTATTTCTATTTAGTTGAATTTTTGCCATCGCAGCATTTCCTGTAATATCAATTAGAAGATAATCACATGTAATTTTTTCTTCTGCTGTTGGTGGTTCATGGTCTTTTTCTTTTCTGTTTTCAAATAATTCTATCCAGCTATAAATTGGTAATTTTGTTAATGTATTATGATTTATTCCTAAAAGATTAAAACCTGGATGAAATCCTTTTTCAATATCCTTTACTTCTCCTTTGTTTTGTAATCCATCAACATAAGCAGTTTGAATAACAGCTTTAATATTGTCCTTTTCTTTATCAATATCCTGCGCTTGAATAATAGATACAGAGATAATTGTAAATACAATAAGTATGAGTCCTTTTTTCATTCTATGTATTTTAATATTATTAACTTAATTTTTTTCTATACAACACCTGAATATATTTTGAATGATCAGCAGGAGTGAAAATTTGTATCAATTCCCAGCTTTTATCATAATCTGCTATTGCTTTGCGAAGGCGACTAATTCTGGCTAATGATAAACTAATATGGTCAGAATCTCCGTTCAATTCATCATCCACATCCCATGGAAAAGATTCAACCCGGAAATCATAGCTAATTTTTTTATCACCGACCTTAAGATGTAGTTCAGCAATTTCATTTTCACCAAATCCGGGAACCGGAATACATAAGTCTTTTAACATAATCTTGTCCTTTCTTTATTTTAATTATTACTCTATCTAATATTAAATGAAATTCTAATTATTGTAATTCATTTTATTATTATTCCTTAAAACTAAATTCAAGATATATGCCAATCATGCTATAATACTGACATTCTGACTATTAACCAAATACACTAATTCTTATTTTGTTCCGTTTTTGTGCGCCTACGATCATTTAGCGTTCGATTGCGAACAAAAAAAAGAAGCCTGTTACAGCTTCTTTTTATTAAGAAAGTCCAGAAGTGAACTAAATTGGGGATCTTATATACTCAAAAATCGGGGAAGTATAGGGGATGCTCACTCCTGTCTTTCTTAATTCTTTATTTCAATTATAGAACTTTCTTAATATTCTCAGTTACAATATGTCCGTCAAATAACTGAACAATTCTATGTGCTTTTTCAGCATCTGATGGAGAGTGCGTAACCATAACGATGGTAGTACCTTCATTATTTAACTGAGATAATAAACTCATAACTTCTTCACCATTGGCAGAGTCAAGATTACCTGTTGGCTCATCGGCAAGAATAAGTTTTGGGTTTGTTACAACAGCTCTTGAAATTGCTACACGCTGCTGCTGACCACCTGATAATTGTTGTGGAAAGTGCTTTTTACGATGCGACATTTTCATTCTGTCAAGTACTGCTTCAACCTTTTTCTTTCTTTCTGATGAAGGCATGTTTAAGTACAACAATGGTAGTTCTACATTTTCATAAACTGTTAGTTCATCAATTAAGTTAAAACTTTGGAATACGAAACCAATGTTTGCTTTTCTTAAATTTGTTCTTTGTCTTTCTGAAAATTTAGAAACTTCCTGGTCAGTAAAATGAAGCTCTCCGGCAGAAGGATTATCAAGTAATCCAAGGATATTCAATAAGGTTGATTTGCCACAACCTGAAGGCCCCATAATTGCTACAAATTCTCCACTTTCGATATTCAAATTAACTTTGTTCAGAGCAGTGGTTTCCACTTCATCTGTTCTGAAGACTTTTACTAATTCATTAGTTTTAATCATGACTGTAAAATTTAAATTATTATTGTTAGATTATTATTTTAAAATTAATTGATCAACATCATTAAAGTTGTCGTAACTGGACACAATTACTTGTTCTCCTGGATTTAGTCCTTCAAGCACTTCATAATACTTAGGGTTTTGGCGTCCAATCGAAATATTACGCTTAACTGCAAAATCTCCTGTTTCGTCGACAACGTATACCCACTGACCACCAGTGCTTTGATAAAATCCTCCACGAGGTATTAAAACAGCTTGTTTAGATTCACCTAATTCAAGTTTAATTCTGAAAGTTTGCCCAATTCTTATCTGACCTGGTTTTTCAGAAGTAAATGTCATATCAACAGCAAATCTTCCATTATTAACTTCCGGATAAACTTTTTCAATCTTCAACCTATAAGTTGATCCTGCAAATTCAAAACTACCTGGCAATGCTTTTCTAACTCTTGCAATATAATGCTCATCAATATCAACTCTTTGCTTATAATCATCAAGAACATTAACTGTTCCTATTCTTGTTCCATAGTTAATTACCTGACCAATTTCTTGATTCAAACTAGCTAATTGACCGTCAACAGGAGCTTTCACATTTAAGTTATCTAATCTTCCCTGAACAACCTTCAAGTTTTCTTTCATTCTTTGAACATTTGCTTCCATAGAAGAAAGTGTATTTACTCTGTACAAAGAATCACTTCTTAATGCAGCTATAAGCAATTCGTACTGCTCAACAGACGCTTCATATTGCTCTTGTGATTGACTAAATTCTTCTTTTGAAATATGATTATCCTTAAACATCTCCTTATTATATTTATACTGTCTCTTCTCTCTTTTCAGATTCATTTCAGTATTAATAAGTGTTTGCTTACGTGTAATAGTCTGTATTTCAAGATTAATTTTTGTATTCTCAAATTCGTTAATTGAGCGTGATACATTAGATTCGTTGTTCGAAATATCCAATAAAAGGTTCGTATTACTCATTCTTAATATTACGTCACCTTTTTTTACCATATTGCCTTCATCAATAATAATTTCTTCAACCCTACCTCCCTCAATAGCATCAAGATAAACTGTTGTTATAGGTTCAACTGTACCAATTACAGCTATATAATCTTTAAATTCATTTTCAACGATAGATTCAATTGTAATTTTTTCTTTTTCAACATTCAATTTTGAACTTTTATCGCCAAAAATGATATTATAAGCAACCAGAAGAACTAATATTCCTCCAACTGTAAGCCAAATCGTTTTTTTATTTAACCATTTATACTTTTTTTCTATTACTCTATCCATTACTTAAAATTTTGTAAGATTTATTTAGATTCTGACCAAATTATTTCACGAATTATGCCAAACCATTTAAACATCTAATTTTATGTATGTTATGACAATATCTATATGAAGAATAAAAACAAAAGTGTTCGATTTCGAAACATTCATAGTACGAAATCGAACATCCTAATTCAAATTAAATTGTATATTTACATTATACATCTTAAAACTGATATTTCAATCTATTTATAATCAAAATTATGAACGAAAAGCTTGGTAAAATACTCGCTATAGATGACAACGAAGATATATTGTTTGCTTTAAAGCTTCTTTTAAAAAATCATGTAGAATTAATAAATACCGAAACAGATCCTGAAAAAATACCTGAGCTATTACAAAATGATACTTATGACGTAATATTGCTTGATATGAATTTCACCAAAGATGCTATTAGCGGTCAGGAAGGATTTCATTGGTTAAATAAAATAATGGAAATTGACCCAGATTCGGTTGTGGTATTTATTACAGCATATGGCGATGCAGAAAAAGCAGTTAAGGCTATAAAGTCAGGTGCTACTGACTTTGTTTTGAAACCTTGGCAAAACGAAAAAATTCTAGCAACTATATCTTCTGCTATAAAACTTCGCAGGTCAAAAAGTGAAGCCACAGATTTAAGAAAGAAACAAAAGGAAATAAGTGCTATACAAGATCAGCCTTTTCATGAATTTATAGGTAATTCTCCTGAAATGCAGCAGGTATTTTCTACTATTCAGAAAGTTGCAAAAACAGATGCAAATATTCTTATTTTAGGTGAAAACGGAACAGGAAAAGAGCTTGTGGCAAGAGCTTTACACAGAAATTCCTTAAGAAAAGATGAAGTTTTTATCAGTGTTGATTTAGGCTCAATTGCTGAAACCCTTTTCGAAAGTGAACTTTTCGGACATATGAAAGGATCGTTTACCGATGCTAAAAAAGACAAGCCTGGAAGATTTGAGATTGCATCAGGAGGAACTCTTTTCTTAGATGAAATTGGTAATTTATCGCTACCAATGCAGGCAAAATCATTGACAGTACTTGAACGAAGAGAAATTACACGAGTTGGTGCTAACAAAGCAAACAAAATTGATGTACGTTTAATTTGTGCAACAAATAACAACATACATCAAATGGTTCAAGATGAATCATTCAGACAGGATTTACTATACAGAGTAAATACTGTTGAAATTTATCTTCCTCCTTTAAGAGAAAGAACAGGCGATATACCATTATTAGCAGATCATTTCCAGGCAATATATTCAAAAAAATACAGAAAAAATATCAAAGGAATAAGTGCTGATGCTCTTAAAAAATTAACTCAATATCAATGGCCTGGCAATGTGCGAGAATTACAACATGCTCTTGAAAGGGCTATTATAATGAGTGACTCCGATGTTCTTCAATTAGATGATTTTTTACTTTCGACCAGAAGCGAAAAAACTACAGAAATAGAAATTGATACTTACAACCTTGAAGACATAGAAAAAAACATTATAGTTAAGGTTTTAAAACAAAATCAGGGAAATGTTACTCAGGCTGCAACAGTTTTGGGTTTAACCAGAACATCTTTATATAGAAGAATGGAAAAGTATGGTCTTTAAAAACTTCAGATTTGTTGCAATATTCAGAATATTGTTGTTAACAACAACAATATTTCTTTTTTTCTATACTCTTACATTAGAGTATCTTATTACTCCTTTCCTAATTGGATTAATAATTATCTTTCAGATTTATCTAATTTTTAAATATCTCGATAAAACAAACCGAGATCTTGCCAGTTTTCTCGAATCAATACGATTTTCTGAGTTTACCAGATCATTTAAGATTGAAGGAATGGGATCATCCTTCGATGAACTTAATAAAGCTTTTAATGATGTTATTCAGGATTTCCAGAAAGTAAGATCTGAAAAAGAAGAACAATATCAATACTTTCAGAGTCTCGTTAAAAATATTGATGTTAGTATAATCACTTATCAAAGTGATGGAACTGTTGATATGGTTAATCATGCATTCAAAAAACTTTTCCAAGTTAACACGGTAAAGAATATTAATGATTTAAAAGCCATTAGTCCAGAATTTGTCGATACACTTTTAAAATTTGAGCCAGGAAAAAGTTGTTTGGTGAAAATTCAGGAAGAAGATGATATATTGCAGTTAGCTGTATCAGGTACCGAATTTAAAATTCTTAATAAAAGCATTAAACTTGTTACAATTAAAAACATTCAAAGTGTTCTTGAAGATCAGGAAACAGAAAGCTGGCAAAAGCTAATTCGTGTTCTGACACATGAAATAATGAATTCAATTACACCAATTTCTTCTATTACTTCTTATTTAGACTTGATATTTAAAGATGCTAAAAATAATGATACGCCTCCCGATAAAGAATCAATTGAAGAAGTACATGCTGCAATAAGAACAATTAATAATAGAAGTAATGGATTGTTGTATTTTGTTAATACATATCGTAACCTGACTAAGATTCCAAAACCTAATTTTAAAGTTGCAAAAATAATCGATTTATTTAGCGATATACAACTTTTATTAAAAAAAGAGATTAAGGATAATAAAATACAATTTGAGACTAATGTAACCCCTGAATCTATTGAAGTTAATGCAGATACAAAACTAATTGAACAAGTGCTGATAAATTTAGTAAAAAATGCTATTCATGCTCTTGAAAACAGAGAAAACCCAACTATTAATGTAAAAGCATTTTATAACAAACGTGGCAGAGTTACAATTCAAGTATCCGATAACGGACAAGGCATTTTAAAAGAAGTACTCGACAAAATCTTCATTCCATTTTTCACAACAAAACCAAAGGGTTCAGGTATTGGATTAAGCCTCTCAAAACAAATTATGCGATTACACGGAGGTTCAATAACTGCAATATCCGAAGTAGACAACCTACCTGCCGGCAGGCACGGAGGAACAACTTTTACTTTAACTTTCTAATTATACCATTTACTATTCAATGTGTCATATTTGTAAAAACAAATATGAATTGAATATGTAACGGCATTTGTTTACATCCCGAATTTCGGGGAACAATTCTAAACTTTAAATTAGATTTTAAATGCGACATTTTGATGAAGAATTGATATTATAGCTTTAAATCTTTCTCAAACTGCTTAGCAATATCTATTGCAATTTTTAAGTAATTATTACCATCATTTTTGTTAGATAATAACAATACTGTAAGATCGTAATCAGGAAGATATAAAACGAGATTTGAATACCCAAAATCAGCTCCACCATGCCAGAAGTACTTTTCTCCATTTCTTTGCATAATTACCCAACCATAAGCATAAGAATTATTTGCTGCTAATTCATTTAGGTCCTTTAGCGAAAACATTTTATTTATGTTTTCAGAAGAAATAATTTTCTCTTTGAGTAAGAAAGATACCCATTTTAAATAATCAGATGTATTTGTATAAATTCCCTGCTCACCATAAATATTGCTCAAAACAGTTTTTGGTAAATACTCTTTATCCTCCTTGTAGTACGGCATTGCAACAAGTTCTGTAAGAATGTTTTCTGTTAAAAAAATATTTTCCATAGAATACTTCTTAAAGAATATTTTATTCAAATAATCTTTATATGATTTTCTTGATTCTTTTTCAATAATTTGAGCTAATAAAGAATAATCAGTATTGCTGTATTTTTGTTTTGTATTTGGCTCAAAATCTAAGCTATCCTGAGTTTTAAGAAAATCAAGAACCTCCTTATTGCTTTTAACTTGATCAGAATTATAATTTTTTAAGCCCGATGTATGATTTAACAAATTTTTGATTTTTACTCTCTTACCATACTCAGGAAAATCTTTAAATATATCCGTTAAATTATCCTCTAAGCTCAATTTATTTTTTTCTTCCAGCTTAAGTATAGCTACTGAAGTAAATGATTTTGATAATGCAGCCAAATTAAAAGCTTTATTAACAGTCATCTTTTCTTTAGATTCTATATTTGAATAACCATAAGCTTTATTAAAAATAATATCTCCTTGCTTCATTACTGAAACAACAATACCAGGTTTATCTCCAACAAAATCTGTAAAAAACCAATTGATGTTACTTTCAATAAGTTCAAGATTTAATTGTTCTTGTGAAAAAAGATTCTGTGAATTCAATAAAATTAAGCTAATAGCTAAAAGATAAGTCCTTTTAAATAGTATGTTCATATTTCTATTTATTTATGTTTGTACAATACATATTTATCATTTCCTTAGCCTGAGGAGTTCCTAATTCTAATGCTTTTGCAAAATCAGCACATCCTCCTTCGTAATCGTTCAAGTTAATTTTTGAAATGCCTCTATTTAAATAAGCACTTCCATTATCTTTTATTAAACTAATATATTTATCATAATCTTCAACTGCTTCCTTATGTTTTTTCTGCATACCCAAAGAAACTGCTCTTCCTAAATAAGCATCTGAGTAATCCTTATTGTATTTAATTGCTAAATCGAAATCATTAATTGATTTAGGATAATTATGCTGCATTGCCGTAGAAACGCCCCGCATATAATATGCCTCTGCATAATCTGATTTATACTTTATTGCCAAACTAAAATAAGCTGTTGCTTTTGATGGATTCGACATGTTCAAATATACAAGACCTTTCCTGTAATAGGATTCATAATCAGATTCATTCAACTGAAGCGCCTTATCATAATCGAGTAAGGCCTCATTATATTTTTGCAAAGCAGCCTTTGCATTACCTCTTTTCTTATACGATTTAATGTCGTCTTTTTTTATTTCTAATGATTTATTAAAATCAGCTATGGCACCTTCAAAATCGCTTATACGAAGTTTAAAATACCCTCTCTGGTAATACGCATCCTGATTAGCCTCGTCCATTTCTATAATGGCATTATAATCTGCAATTGCACCTTCGTAGTCATCTTTATCAATACGATATTTTACTCTTCGCTGATATGCATCAAGATTATTTTTGTTCAATTCAATTGATTTATTAAAATCCTCAGCAGAACCTTCAAAATCGCCCAAGTTTGCTTTTACAATACCTCTTTGATGATAAGCCTCAGCATAGTTAGCATCTAATTCAACAGCAGAATTTAAATCATTTAATGCTGATTCGTAATTTTTAAGGTTTATTTTAACGTACGCCAAAAAGTAATAAGCTTCAGGCATTTCTTTACTAATTTCCAGAGCTTTACTTAAATCATCAAGTGCATTTACGAAATTCTCCATTTTTATTAACAACAATGCTCTGCCGAAGTATCCATCGTAATTTTCGGGATCAAGATTAAGAAGTTCGTTATAATCATTTAGTGATTCCTGCTCTTTCTCAAGCTGATAATAAGCTTCGGCTCGTTTTTGAATTGCAATGGCATTTTTCTTATCAAACTTTATGGCTTTGGAATAATAGTCTACTGCCTTATAGTATTCTAATGAATCTGAATAAACCATTCCCTTGTTTAGAAAGTTTTCTGAAATTCTTGGTTTTAAAATTAAAAACGCAATAAGTATAATTACTAAAGCTACTAAAACTGAAATCCATTTTTTCATATTATATAATATTTATCATGAGAATATTTAATAATTTTGGTGTGAAAAGATAAAAAAAAAGCTTTGCAAAAGCAAAGCATCATGTTTGATTAAAAAAATTTTTTTTTAGAATCTATTTAACCAACGATATCTTTTACTGCTATCACCAAACTTCAATCCTATCATTATTTCATGTGAACCATAACTAATTCTCTGAATGTCATTTAACGAATAATCAAATGCATAACCAAAATATAGTTTGTCTACTTTAACGCCAACCATAGTTATAAATGCATTTCCGGTTCTGTATGAAAAACCAAGCCAATAGTCTCTTTTATAATAACCTTTAACAGACACATCTGCCTGTAAATTAAACGATTCTGTTGTTTTAAGTAAGATAGAAGGTTCTATTTCGAAATCATTTTTCATATCATACCTATATCCGGATGTTAAATAATAATGGCGAACCTGTTGATAATCACTAAAACTATTATCTCCACCAAATTTAACTGCTGCCTGAAACAAGTTTTTTGCGGATAATCCAACATAAAAAGGCTGATACATATAAAAAATACCAACTGAACCATCAGGAATAAACATACTTTCCCTTGCCGCGTTTAACAAAGGATCATTTTCCTCTGCTGTTTGTAATTCGCTTGTATTTATTCTAAATTGATACGCTGATAATGACATTCCTAAGGAAAGTTGCCCATCTCCAACAAATAAGTGGTATGCATAAGAAAACTCTAAACCTGTTCTTCCTATTGGCCCATTTTGATCATTATATATATAACCACCTAATCCAATTTTCCCACTTGGACGACGCCTTTTTCTGCTTTTTCTTACTGATCGTGACTTTGAAACATAACTTGTTTTGGTAATACGAGTTTGCCCGCTAATAGCCTGTGTCATTGGAGCATCTTCAAAACCCAGCCATTGCTGACGGGCAGTTAAGTTAAATGAAGTAAACCCTTCACTTCCTGCAAATGCAGGATTAATAAGAAATTGATTCATCGTATACTGACTAAAAACAGGTTCCTGCTGTGCAAAAGCAGGAATTGCAGTCATATATATGACAAATAATATTACTAAATTTCTTTTCATTTCACACAAAACAAGTTAATCTCATGGAGATTTCCAAGTATCTATCTAATTATTGTTACTGTACCTACAATAGGTTCTTCATCATTATGTAAATCTATTACATAATAATAGGCGTCCATAGGCAGCTTTTTACCTTTTTGATTTGTACCATTCCAATACTTATCTACCGAGTAACCACTTGAGTGAAAAACTCTTTCTCCCCAACGATTATATACATCAATAGTAACATTATCGAATACAAATAATTGTTCAATCTCCCAAACATCATTTGTTCCATCATCATTTGGAGTAAATGCATTCGGTATTTCAATTTCACCATAAGATCGAACAACAACTGTATCTGAAGCTACACAACCAAATTCATTTGTTACGTTAACCCATATTTCCTGATCAATAGTCTGGGCATAAGCAGTATAAGATGAAGATATATCTCCATTAAACCAATCATAAATGGCACCGTCATTATAAACATCAAATAAAATGCTATTTACATCATCACCAAGTGTTGTATCAGGTCCTAAATCTACTACCGGCAATTCATGTGCAATTAACGCTGCTGTATCTGAACTTGTACATCCATATTCATCTTCTACCCGGACCCAATAATCGCCACTGATAGTAGCGATAAATGTTTCTCCGGTACTTCCATCTTCCCATAAATAAGATGAAATATCAGAAGCATCAGTTTCAAATGTATACGATTCGCCTTGACAAATTTCAGCGACATCATCCAAAATATCCACAAAAGGTATGGTTACAATAACAGAATCGACAAGTTGTTCACCGACACATCCATAAATATTTGTTTCTGTAACCTTTATATAATGCATTCCTGCAACATCATTCCATGTAACTAATATAGAGTCGTTATAATCGATAAAAGTACCTCCTGTAACTTCCCAAACGAAAATAGAGTTTCCGTTATCACCAACAACTCCGTATAAAACCTCACCGTCGCCACACGCAACCGGTAAAGTTTGGGCATAACTATTAAAACCCGATAAAATTACCAGGAAAAATAAAAAGAATAATATTCTATTTAAATATTTCAATTTTGGTTATGCTTTTGTTTTTTCACCCTCCGTCTCCCGATAATTATCGGGATCCTCCTCCCTCAAGGGAGGACAAATAGAGTACTTTAATTTTTATTTTTAAAACCGGTTCAGGAAAATTCCTGAACCAGTTTCATATTATTTATTAAGTTAAAAACTCAATTTTATTAGTCAGACCAAGTATTTATAATATGATAAATTGGACCTGTATTTGGACTTGGGTTAACTCTAATAGTTACAGTTTCACCAATTCCAAAGTATGCAAAAGAAGCAAAACCACCATCAACTCCATTATCTGTAATAAACTCTCCAAATCTTGAAGCTTGGTCATTAATACTTGTTAAAGTATAAGTATAAACTGTTGAGCTAGCGTCAATTACAGTAAAACCACCTGCAACAGAAGTAATAGCATGTGCACCCAAAGCAGCTACTTCTTCAGGAGCAGCAGTAGTATATTCTTCAGCTAATACCG
>DAOUTQ010000191.1 GCA_030668615.1 Bacteroidales bacterium
AGTATTAAAGCTAACGGTCTTCGGGTATGAAGCTGTACGGGTTTTCCGCCTTGTTTCATTATCCCCCGCTAATAAAGTTTAAAAGTAGTAAAAAGCTTGAGAACCACCAAACCCCCGTATGCTTTATGACCCGATGTTATAAACTGGCCGTTTATTAATTCTATCAGTTTGGTAGTTGGGTTTCAACAAAGTGCTAAAATTGTTTTAGTTTTTTAAGAGGGCCTTTTCTAATTTTGACTAAGAGGCAAAACTCAATTTGTAATTATAAATATATAATTGTAAAGTTTTACTCCAAATACAAGAGCCACCCCTAAAATAATAATGCTCACTCCAATAATTACTAAAATATTGTTTGTACTTAAAATTTGGAATTTGATAAACAAAAAGCACAAGCCAAAGACGCCTGTCTGCCGACAGGCAGGCTTGCACTATTGGGGACGCCCGAATTACGTTTCACTAAATCTACGCGAGCAGGGGTGGGAAATAATAATTTTTAATAGAAACAAAGTTTTTGCAAAAAGACAGTCCTCTAAGCTGAAAAACCTAGGGGACTGCCACTTGAATTTCAATTTAAATTATTTACTATTTTGATGGTATAGAATCACCGAGGTGTTTGGCAAGGAATTTTTCCATTGCACCATAAAATTCAAATCGGTTTTCTTCATTTCTAAACCCATGGCCTTCATTGTCCTTGACTATATATTCAACTTCAATGCCTTTATTTTTAAGTGCTTCAACAACTTGATCAGATTCTAATTTAGGCACCCTAGGATCATTTGCTCCTTGTGCGACTAACATAGGTACGGTTATTTTGTCCACATGGAACAATGGTGAAGCTTCTATTAAAAGAAGGCTGTCCGTCACAGGATCGCCTACCATTTCATAAAGCATTTTACGATAAGGTTCCCAATAAGCCGGTATTGCGTTGATCCATGAGAAGATATTCGACACACCAACATAATCAATTCCACATGTATATAAATCAGGAGTGAAAGTAACCCCGGCTAAGGTGGCATATCCACCATAACTGCCACCATAGATAGCAATCTTTTCCTTATCAGCAATTCCTTCATTTATAAGCCATTCAACACCATCAGTAATATCATCCTGCATGGTTTTTCCCCATTGCTTAAACGATTTAGTCCAGAATTCTTTACCATAACCAGTTGAACCTCTAAAATTCATTTGGAATACAGCATAACCACGGTTTGCAAGGAACTGGATTTCAGGGTTGAAGCCCCAACCATCACGTGCCCAAGGGCCACCATGAGGATTTACAACCACCGGTAAGCCTTTGGCTGTTTCCATATTGTAGCCTTTTGGTAAAGTAAGATAGCCATGAATAGTCAGGCCATCACGTGTTTGATAAGTGATCGGATTAACATTTGCCATATCATTTTCATTAATCCATGGACTAACATCCGTTATTTTATCAAGACTATCTGTAGCACTATCATAAATATAATAGGCACCAAGCGATCGATCGCTATAAGTACGAATAATAAATACAGTCTCATCTTTATTGATTGCGCTAATTACTAATTCATATTGTCCTATATCTTTTTCCAGACGGTCAAATGTTTTTTTAGATTCATCATCGAAATAATGGCGTTCCCGTTTCCATGATGTGTATGATGCAACAGTCATAACTTTTCTTTTCTTTGAGTAAGAAACTCCTGTAACATCAAAATCCGGGTTTTCATAAAGTAATTTTACTTCTTTTCCGTTGGCGATATCAAATTCAACTACGGCAGCTTTATCTCTTTCAAGATTAGATACAGCAATGACATTTTTATTATCAAAAGTGAAAAAGATTGGAGTCAGTGTCTCTTTAAAACTGATGGTTAACACATTTTGCCATTCGTCTTCTTCAGTTTCACGATAAAGAATACTGGTATTTACACCATCAACTACAAATGCTATCCTAAGTTTTCCAGCATGATCAAGCATCCAGCGTGAAATATTGCCCGGATTTTCAGCAATCATTTCCATTTCACCGGTTTTAATGTTTAATCGGTAAGGATCAAAAACCTGAGGGTTTCTTTTGTTCATCCCAATTATTACCTCCTCTTCAATATCAGGTAAATCATCAATAATTTGGGTACGAACACCTTCAAACTCAGTAAAACAAACCTCGTTTGTTCCATCAATATTTACACCATAAAGTCTGAAATTTTCATCTCCACCTTGGTCTTTTATAAATAGAATTTGTTCATTGTTTGGCCAGAAATAACCAGCAATATCTCTGTCAGTTTCTTTTGTAAGTTGAATAATTTCTTCTTTACCCCTTTCCTGAACAAATATATTCATCCTCTTTTCGTAAGGAGCTCTGTAAGAGTAGTACTGTCCGTTTGGAGAAATTTGGTAGCTCGATTTTTCGGGATTTTTGAAAAAATCCTCCATAGCAATAATTGGAGCTTTTTCAATTTTTTCTTTACAACTGTAAAAAGTTAACAATAAAATTGTCATAAAAATAATTGATCCTGTAAGTCTCATAATAATTCTTTTTAGTTTAACATATTGAATAATACTTAATGTAAATTTAATACAATACTTATTTTAAATCAATTAATTAGTGGTTTATTAAAAACAATTGGTTTAATTTTATTTATGGACTAGCACCTGCCAGGCGTGTCACAGAACAAGTTTTCCCTATACCTATTAGCGCTAAATAATAAGCAAAATTAGTAATGCTAGGTGAAAAACACATTACATGCAAGTCATACTTATTTTGACCTGTCGAAATCTTGTTATTATAACCTATGGTATTATTTTTTAAATGTATACCCGCATATTTACCTAAAATGATTTTTTTAGACTTGTGTCTGTATAGGACTTAGTTTTTTGGAAGGGATTACCAAATTGTCTGGAAGGCAAAATAGCGTTGGCTTTTCCTAATTGCGCGATAGCGCAAAAGCGTGTTGGAAAAAACTAAAACAATTTTCTATCATACATACCGAACCAATCTCGATAAATTCATTATCAAACTGCCACCAATAAAATTACTTACATTATCAGAATGAAAATTAATTTTCCGTTTTGCACTAATTGTCAAAAAGTGAATGAAGTTTCTTGAATTATTTAATTTTCAAATTGAGTTGAAATATTCTATTTTTAGATTTTTTAGAGGCTGGTTTATAACGGTCCCGCGTTAAATTTTGTGCGGGTTTTCGCCTTGTTTCATTATCACCCGTTAATAAAGTTTAAAAGTAGTAAAAAGCTTGAAAACCACCAAACTCCCGTATGCTTTATGACCCGATGTTACAAATTGTGCGCATAAGCTACTTTACATATCAAGTTAATACCAGACCGGTCCATGAAAAACAAAAATAAATTTGTTTGATTTGGCAACCACATTGCCGTTTACGGCAAATAATGTTTACAATATATAATTTTCTTATATATAAGTTTGTTATATATAAGAAAATTATATATATTTGTATTGTAATTACATTTTCAAAATAATAGCTATTATGATTTCAAAAGATTTATTAAAAGGAACTTTAAAAACAATTGTTCTTAAATTATTGTCGGAGAATCCACGAATGTACGGATACGAAATAACACAAAAGGTTGAAGAACTATCAAAAGGCAGTGTAAAACTTACTTTTGGTGCATTGTATCCTGTATTGCATAAACTGGAAACCGAAGGTTATGTTCATACCGAAAAGGTGATGATTGGAAAAAGAGTTCGCATTTATTATATGCTCACTAAAAATGGTAAAAGCTGGGCAAGTGGTAAACTCGACGAATATATTGAATTCGTTAAAGTGATGAATTACATTCTGAATCCGAATCAGTCAAAGGCATGAATATAATAACGGAAGAAAACATCGACTTTATTTACCAGGATGTTCAAGTTAAAGGTATAACTCTGGATGATTTGCTGGATGAAATGGTTGACCATATTTGTTGCTCCATTGAACCAGACATGGAAAATGGTATTCAGTTCGAAACTGCCTACAATAATTTGATGAACACAATCGAAAGTTCTACATTAAAAAATGTTCAACATCAAACTTTATTATCAACCAATTTAAAATTTCAGAATATGAAAAAATTAATGATAGTTTTAGGTACTTTATCTGCGTTCTTTTTATCGGCAGGTTCCATTTTAAAAATGTTACATATGCCCTCTGCTACAGTCTTAATGCTGTTAGGAACTGTAATTGCGATTTTCGGATTTTTCCCATTGTTTTTATATACTTCATATAAAGAGCAGCTTGAAAAAAAGAACGTTCTGCTTTCTGTTGTAGTTTATTTAACAATTACTTTTTTAATGATCGGAGTACTCTTCAGAGTAAATCACTGGCCCCTTGCATCACTGGCTTTGCTTATAGGGGAATTTTTACTTATTTTAGTATTACTTCCTTTGTATCTGGTTAATGCGTATAAAAAAGCAAATGAAACAAAATATAATATTGGATATTTTTTAATAATAGTGCTTATTGGAGTGGGAGTTATTTTAATGGTAACAGCTACACAAATTTCTAAAGATATTGTTGATAAATACGATTATATAAACAACAATGCAACAAAAGTAAGTCAGATTTTTTCGCAACAGAATGATTCTTTATTAAAAGCACTGCAAACAAAAGATTCCTATACAGAGATCAAACCTGATATTGATGAAATAAAAGCCTTAGCAGTTTCTTTGAATAAACAGATTGAAGCAATAAAAATTGAACTGAAAGAAATTACAAAAAGTAATTCTGTTAACAAGATTAAAAACAAGGAAAATCATAAAGCTTTTAGAAAGGCAATGCTAAAAGATAACAATGCATATAAATTAAAGAAAGACTTTGCAAAATACAAAACCGTAGTGCTTGAAATGGCAGAAAACGAATATCAGAAAGAAACTTTATGTGCTTTGCTCGATTTTGAAATGTTTACCGGATTAAGGTTTGAGCGAGGTTTTAAAAGTACATCTTTAATTGCAGGAATGGCAATGCTCTCCGGAATGCAGAAGAATATCAAAATTGCTGAATATGAAATACTAAGTTCTCTGTAATAGCTTATAGCCAAGTAAAAAAAATAAACAATTTTAGCGGCTCTGCTGCTAAAATTGTTTAAACGTGTAATAAAATAATCACATGTGCAGCTGCCATGCTGCAAAGCGCGTTGGAAAACAAATTTGTTTTTTTATCATTATAACTGAACCAATCTCAAAAAACACACTATCAAACTGCTACGAATAGAATATACTTAAATTGTCAAGCTGAGATACAATTTCCTACTTGCTTAAATTTTCAAACCGATAATAAAGATTCTTGATTTACGAACGGACTATTATTGAATAAAGCTTTCAGAATTTATTTTTGGGCGCATTATTTGTAACGGTCTTCGGGTATGAAG
>DAOUTQ010000223.1 GCA_030668615.1 Bacteroidales bacterium
ATTTTGTCGCTTTAAATTATTTAATGAAGTCAAAATTGACAGTTTTCAGGTTTGGTATACCATTTGAAATATCCGAATTAAACAAAGGAATTTTAATTTAAACTATATAATAATAACTTAAAACAATAAAATTATGACACTTGTAAGAATGAACCGACCAGTATCTCAAATAAACAGATACAGAAATTATTCAGATTTAATGAACGAAATGTTTACTGAAGAAAGAAGTTGTAATCAGCATTTTGCTATTCCACCAGCAAATATTACTGAATCTAAATTTGATTTCAGAATTGAAATTGCGGCTCCTGGTTTCGAAAAATCTGATTTCAAAATCGATTTGGATAAAAGACTTTTAACAATTTCCTTAGACAAGTTAGTAGATGAAAACACAGAAGAAAAATTCAATTTAAAAGAATTCAACTTTAACTCTTTTAATCGCTCATTCAGAATTTCTGATAAAATAGATACTGAAAAGATAAATGCTGTTTATAAAAATGGTTTAATGCAAATTACTCTTCCAAAAAGAGAAGAAGCTATTGAAAAACCAGCAAGAGAAATTAAAATTTCATAATACATAAATAGTTAATAATATTCATTTAAAACTCTCCGGATATTTCCGGGGAGTTTTTTTACGTCTTAGTCTTCTGTTTAACTATTTAAAATCAATCTTAATATTTTCAGATCCCACGCTGAATAAGGCTTTTCATAATCCCGTAATCCGTTACTAAATTAAGCGAAGCAAAAAAAGATAATAACGGATGTTCTTATTAAGAAAATATTTCATAACTTTCTTATTGATAATAATATTCCAAAAAAAGTATAAATTCAAAAACTATTATTCAATCTAACACTTTTAATCAACCCTAAAGCTATTTTATTATGAAAAAAACAATTAAACTATTAAAAAGGAAATGGATTATTATAATTCTTATTTACCTTTTACTTCCAACTTATAGTATTGGACAAAATCTTATAGATACGGATCTTGGCGCTTATCCTGATGGGACTACATTCGCTTTTGGACGAATTAACCTACCAGGTATTCATCTTAACGAAATTAAAGATTTTGAGATTCCAGTTTTGGTTAGCATGCCATATACAATAACACCCCCAACAGGTTCAGGTCCTTGTTCTGAAATAAATTCAAATAATAGTGTAACTATTGTTAACGATCACTTTGTAAGAGTTCAAGTTACCGATATGTGTAACTTTGATCAAAGTAGTTATGTAGATTTTACCTTGAATATTTCAAAAACAGGTTCCGGCTTCATACCTGAGAATCATTTATTTAGAGTCCCAATTTTAAGAGATACTGTTAAAGTAGTATTAACCCTTGATATTTCTGGTAGCATGGGATTAACACTTGATGATGGCACAACAACAAGATTACAGGCATTAAAAAATGCAAGTTATGAGTTAGTTACCAAACTTGAAGAATTCCAACAAGCAGGAGATTCTCTTGGATTAACTTATTTTACTACTAATGTTGTTCAACCAGAAGTCGCAAATTTCCCTAAAGATTTTATCCCAATTGCTGGTGATTTTAGTTCTCTTATAGCTGTAAATGAAGATCTGGATCCAAGAACACCTCAACAAATGACAGCAATGGGTTATGGATTATTAGATGCAAAAACAAAATTATTAAAAAATAAAGAAAATGCTCCTAATACTAAAAGAATGGCATTTATTTTTACTGATGGTAGACAAAATCAATATCCCATGGTTTTAGCAGATGGAATTGAGTTGGAAGGAAGTCAGTTTTTAAATGATAATCAGCCAAATTCCAAGGACAGTATTCGGTATTTCGTTTTAGCAACATGGGATGCAGGTGTTACTATCGAAACTTTAATAAAGATTGGAGAAGAAAGTGGAGGAGCAACAACTTATGCAAATCCTGCAGCAGATCTAACAACATGGTTTAACGACCAACTAACTAATATGTTATCCGAAGGTAGTCCGCAGGTTATAACAAATAAAGAAGGTAATACTATAACAGATTCAATTAAATACATTTTTGATTTAAACGAAGGTATTACAAAATTAGTAGTTGACTTATCATCTGCAAAAGAAGATAGTTTAATAGTTAAAGTAAAAAAGGATGGAAAATATATAACACATAATGCAAAAGAAAGAATTCACGATAACTACAAATTATTATCCTTTACTTTTCCTGTAAGTGATGATAATAATATACATTCAGGTGGGAATTGGGAAGTTACAATTATAGGAAGTACCAACAAACCATACCATTTATCTGCTATAGCCGACGATCATTATTTAGAATTCAATTGTAATACTGATAAAAAAATATATACAGTTGGCGATCCAATTAAACTAAGCACATTTTTAAGCTATGCAAATGATCCTTTGTTTGGGGGAACAAATTCTGTAAAAGCCATTATTTTAAAACCCGGAGAGGATTTAGGAAATTTACTTGCAACTGCTCAAACTCCAGATATGGATTCCATTATAGATATGGGAGATGGTGCTTCAATGAAGTTTCAGGAATTAATGGCAAATGACTCTGCTTTTTATAATGCAATTTTACCCAATGAACAAATTATAGATTTAACTGATAATGGAACGGGACTATTTTCAGGAGAGTTCGCAAATACGGATTATACTGGAATATACAATATCATTTTTTTGGTTAAAGGTGAAACAAATGGTTACGGAAAATTTGAACGTACAGACATCATTTCTTCTGTATTCAAATTTGGACAAGTAGAAGAAGAACAACCTGAAGTTGTTGATAATCCACCAGCAAGTACAGGTAATGCTCCTCAATATACTGTTTTAAGAATTAGACCTATAAATAAGTTTGGCAATTATATGGGACCTGGTTTTAAATCAAAAATCAAGGTTTCTATTAATAATAAACCAATTAGATTAATAAAATCAGCAAGAGCACAAAAAGTTTCTGAGACTGACAATGTAAATGCAAAATCAGATCCTTATCTTGAGAAGATTGTTGACAATCTTGATGGAAGTTATTTAATTTATATCGCTAATGTGTTAGCTAAAGATAATCCAGATATCACAATAAATGTGCGCGATGAAACATTATACGATGGTAAACTATATCAAATACCATTGTGGTTTTTCATAATTGCAATTTTAATTATCATCCTTTTAATTATTCTTAAAAAAGCAAAAGAATCAAATTCAGTTAAATTAATAAGAATAATTCTTTGGATACTTGCAATTATATTATTTGTATTGTATTTATTGCAAAAATTTGGAATACTATTTGTTCTGTAAAATAATAAAGGGGGCAATGCCCCCTTTATTCATAATATTTTCATTTGTCTATTTCTTTATTAATTCTTCCAGCTCTTTTAATTTATTATTTATTTCCTTTATTTGTTCTTCTAATTTAAGGTTCTTCTCTTTTTCCTGATCTATTATTACCTGCTGCTCCTGTATACTTTTAATTAACACCGGAATTAACTCTGTATATCTTAAA
>DAOUTQ010000048.1 GCA_030668615.1 Bacteroidales bacterium
GCCGAAGGAGCTCAAGGCACCTTACTTGATATTGATTTTGGCTCCTATCCATTTGTAACATCGTCAAATACTATTTGTGCAGGAGCTTGTACCGGATTGGGAGTTGCTCCTAATAAAATTGGAAATGTTATTGGTATTTTTAAAGCTTATTGTACACGAGTTGGAAGTGGTCCTTTTCCAACAGAGCTTGAAGATACAGATGGAGAAACTCTTCGTAAGCAAGGTCGTGAATTTGGAGCTACAACAGGTCGTCCAAGGCGATGTGGCTGGCTCGATTTACCTGCATTAAAATATGCTGTTATGCTAAACGGAGTTACAGAGCTTGTAATTACTAAAGCAGATGTTTTATCGGGATTTGATACAATAAAAGTTTGCACACATTACATTTTAAATGGCAAAGAAATTGATTATTTACCTTATGAGGTAAACGAACCTTTAGAACCTGTTTACAAAGAGTTTAAAGGCTGGAGTGAAGATCTTTCGAAAATTAATTCTTACGAAAAATTACCAATTGAATTTACAGATTACTTGAAATATATTGAAAACGAGGTTAATGTTCCTATAAAAGTAATTTCAGTTGGTCCGAATAGAGACGAAACAATCTTATTATAATAAAATGATTACATAAATAAAGGCTATTTCAATAATTTGAAATAGCCTTTTTGCATTAAATTAATAACTCATTACAATTTAGCATCATTTCTTTTTTGCTTTTTTGCAATATTAAATCCAAATGTTACTCCTATTGTACTTCCTTCTTTCCTCGGAACATAATAAAGATTAACCGGCACATTTAAATAACCAGATCTAAATGTTTTTCCAAAAGCAATAATTAAGCTTGTTGATACATTGTATTCTCCTCTGTTATCAATTTGAGTTACAATATCATAACTTTCTCCTTCAGGCATTACTTCAATCAAATTCCAATTTCCATCAAGGTCATAATATCCATCGGCTGTTTTAGTAAGTCTAAAAATAGGACCTAATCCTACCTCCCATCCACCTTTATTAAAGCGAAATCCGTTCATTAAAGAAATGGATGGTATAAAATTACCTGCTTCCAATCCTGTAATTGCCACTACCGTCTCTATTAGAGCTTGAAATTCTCCAGAGCTTAAATATTGAAGTTCATATTGATATCCAAAAATAGAGGTCACAGGAAACATATTATAACCTCCTTCATCTCTCGAAGCACCTAACCTTACACCTGCATCTCCCGACGTATAGGCTGCACCCATTCTTGGCCCATTTAATTTAACCGTAGTTTTGGGGCTTGATACCAACATATCATAATTAATTAATAAATCAACCAATAAAGGATCGTTTTCAATACCAACTAAATTATTAACTGATATCCTGGCCATAGTTTGGATTTCTTCCTGTAAATCTAAATATTCCATAACATTTGTTTTTTCAATCTTTTTTGTTTTAACATCAATCATTCTTAAAACAAAAATTATTTTACCACCAAACTTATCAATATTACCAGTTAATACTTTATCAACTTCTAGCATTTTACCAACACTAACAAGTTTTGTTTTCCCAAAGCAATTGCTAGCATCTACTCCATTTTCTTTTAAAATATTAGCAACATCATACTTATCCAAAACCTCATATAAATCAGCTTTTTCAAGTTCAAGTCGAATTAAGTTTTCCATCGAAACATTATCAAGTTTAATTCCCTTTGAATCAATTCCGATTATTGCAATGCTTTTCTTCTCCTGGCTAAAACTTAAAAATGAAATTAAAAGAATTACCAAGCAAACACCAATCTTCTTGTAAAGTTTTTTAGTTTTCATGGCTTCTGTTTTTAATTAATACTAATATTTAAACAGTAAAATTTCAAAGATTTAATTTATTATTAAAATTACGATACGAGAGAAGGATATCAAAACGGAATATCACAATGGGTTTCAGCATATTTGCGAATGAAACTAATTACTTAAGAAAACTAATTAGACCTAAACTATTTTTGCATTTTTTGCAAATAATTGACCAAAATGTCATAATTTGCAATTAATAATTACCCAAAAAGGAATATTTGTAACTATTTATGGAAAAAAATAAGGTTACAGAAAAGCAATTAGAATTTCTAAATAGAATTAAAGATTTAATTCCATCAAACACATCTATTGTCTACGAGTTATCGGAACTGCTTGATTTAAGCACGGATAGTATGTATAGAAGACTGCGAGGCGAAACTTCTCTTACTTTCGATGAAGTTGTAATATTGTGTAATCATTTTAAAATTTCATTTGATTCGTTTATTAATCTTGAATCAGGCAATGTTACATTTAATTATACCCTAATGGAAGAAGGGGAAAATAGTTTTAAAAAATACTTGACTTCCATAAGAGATGATTTGAGAATTATAAAAGCTGCAAAGCAGCACCTAATAACATATGCTTGTGAGGACATTCCAATATTTCATAATATAAACTCTTTTAAAATAGCGAGTTTTAAAATGCTTTATTGGATGAAAGCAATTTTAAATTTACCTTCACTTGAAGATATTAAATATGATTCGAGTCTTGTGTCAGAAGATTTAATGGATTTGGGTCAAGAAATATACAATTTATATAGCTCAATACCTTCCATTGAAATATGGACTGATACTACACTTACGAGTACTGTAAAACAAATTGAGTTTTTCTGGGCTTCAGGAGTATTTAATAGCAACAAGGATGCAATTGAAGTTTATGAATCATTGTACAATTCAATTAAAAAAATTGAAAAACAAGCTGAGGCAGGTACAAAAATAATTGAATCTAACAATCCTGATGAGAATTTAGACAATTACTCTTTTTATGTTAGTGAAATCGAATTAACAAATAACTGCGTACTAGTTAACTTAGGTGATGTTAAGGCTGTATATATTGGTCATCTCTCTTTCAATACAATGAACACATCAAATGCTACTTATTGCAAGGAAACAGAAAAATGGTTGAACAATATTATTAGAAAGTCTACGCTAATAAGTAAGGTGGCTGAAAAAACCAGATATCAATTCTTTAATGGTATGTACAACTACCTGGATGATCTTATTGAAAAAATAAAAAATACTGAATAAAAAAAGCTCCCTCCCGATAGCAATCGTGATTGGAGCTTATTCTATTTCTTATTTAAAGGTTGGTCTATTCCTAATCCATATTTTTTATCAGTACGTTTAAGCATTAAACTAAAGTAAAGACCTAATGAACCTAAAATTGCAAACATCAGTATTACATAAGTGTAATTTAATACTTCAGGAGATCCAGGATTTGTGGCATCAAGAATTACTCCAGCTAAAATTGGGAAACCCCATAACCCAAGATTTTGAATAGAATACATTAAGCCGTATGCTGTTCCTACTTGAGAATCTTTTACCATACTTACCATTGTAGGCCACATTGATGCGGGTACTAAAGAAAATGAAATACCCAATAATATCATAAGTACATAAGGAGAAAACATAGTAAACGCGAAAGATAAATGTACTACTAACAAAATAAGTGAACCATAAATCATTAATGTAACACCTTTTCCTATTTTATCAATAAACATACCTATTAATGGTGTCATTGCAGCAGTAGCTGCTGGCATCCATGATGCAATTTTACCACTATCTTCAAGTGAAACACCAAATTTATTTAGAAAAAAATCAGGTGCAAATTGATTAAATGGAAAAACAGCAGAATAAAAGGTAACACAAATAAGAGCGATATATAAATACCCTTTATTAGTGAGTAATCTTATAACATCAGAAATTTTAAATTTATCCTTTTCTGAAATCTCGTTCTTTTGCCTAATTTGCTTATCTAATTTTAGATCAAAAACCATATATACAATAAAAACAAGCAAACCTATTAGAACAAGCATTCCTGCAAACCATATTGCTACATTTAGTCCATTTTCAGCATTTATCAAAGATGGTTGTATACGCAATGCCAAAAACGTACCTAAACGTCCAAATCCAACTTTAAGGCCAAAGGCCAATGCCAAATTCTTACCTTTAAACCATTTTACTAATACCTTACTAATAACAACAATACTTGTTTCAGCCCCTAAGCCATAAAAAAACCTACCTATAAGCATCATTTTTAATTCAGGAGAGTATTGAGGAAAGATATTGCTTAATGCAGTATATCCAAATCCTCCAGCCCTATACATATCAGAAGCACCATATGCAGTAAGTAGTGCCCCAAAGGTCATGAATGAAATAAACATAAAACCTGTTGGTCGAACTCCAAATCTATCGAGTATAATTCCCCCGATAACAGCCATAGCAAGAAAAGTGTTTGGTATACTATATGCAGAACTAAAAAAACCATATTGAGTATTTGTAAATCCAAACTCACTTCTCAAAAGTGAAAACAAAGGTGAAAATGCATCATAAAAATAATAGTTGGTAAATAAAACAAAGCCAACTAATAAAAGGACTAGCCATTTTAAATATTTAGAATCGTTCAAGTTTTTCTTTAAGGTTTCCATCGCTTAAATTTATTTGAAACACAATTATACAAATAAAAATAAAAAAAGCTGCCCATATGGACAGCTTTTAAAAAATATTAATTCTAAAAAATATTATTCACTTTATTTACTATTTGAAGGTAGTTCTAATCCATATCCTTGTTTTAAATCGGCACGTTTTAATGCAAATGCCAAGAAAATAGCAATTATACCACTTACTACAAGCATTAAAATAGGATAAGTATAATCGTACATAGGATAGTTACCCATTTCTTTCAATTCTATAACTTTGTCAAGAATTTCTGAGGTATTCATTCCCTGAGCAGTTAAACTTTCCTTAATCTTTAATCTTTCATCTAAAACTAATGGATTAACTCTGTTTAACAATGCTCCGATTCCCCAGAAGAATGCACCAAGTCCCCAGTTCTGAATAGTAAACATAGATGCGTAAGCAGTACCAAGACGAGATTCAGGAACAATTTTTGCAACTGACGGCCACATTGCTGCAGGAACTAACGAGAATGCAACTCCTAAACTTATTAATCCAAAATAAGCTAGGTAAACATTATTAAATAATGATAAAGATACGTGTGCAAAGATTAATAACAATGCTCCCAAAATCATTAAAGATGCTGCTTTACCTTTTTTATCAACATAATTACCAAATATAGGTGTAAATAAAATTGTACCTACCGGTATTAAACTAGCAGTTTTTTGTCCGTTTTGAAACCATAATTGTAATTGTGTGTGTATTCCATAAAGATATGTAATGAATCCGGCGAAAACGATTACTATGAAAACCATTCTTTTTGATTTATCCGCAATTTTACCCGGTACAACTGAAAATAAAATGGCAAAAATAAAAAATATCACATAAACACTTGCATTACCAAGAGTTTTACTTCCAAACATAATAACATTACCTTCAGAAGCTAAAATACCAGTAAAATTAAATTTATTAATCAATAAATCCGGAGCATAATTAATAAATGGAAATACAGCCGCATAAAAAGTTACGCATAATAAAGCAATATATAAAAATGATTTATTTGAAATCAATTTAATAAGATCCGAAAATTTAAATTCCTCATCTGCAGATTCTTCTTTATCAGATTTCAATTGCTTATCTAATTTAATATCAAATACTAAATATATTACGAAAAGTAATAAAGTAATTGCGATTAATGTGGCAGCAAAAGCAACAGCAGTAGAAACATGCCCTCCTGCAATATCACCGGAAAGAGCAATACCCATTGCACTACCTAATCGACCAAATCCCATATTAATGGCCATTGCAAGCGCAAGTTCGTAACCTTTAAACCATTTTACTACAGTTCGTGTCGCAACAACACAAACAACCTCTAATCCTGATCCAAAAAATACTCTACCAACGATCATCCAATTCAACATTGTAGAAGATTCAGTCCCAAAAAAACCTGCCGTTGCTAATGCTGATATTACTCCTCCTAATACGGCTATACCACCAAAAACAAGTCCGGCAATCCTAACTCCCCATTTATCAAGTATAATACCACCAACTATTATCATACCAAACATATTTGCAATAGTTGTCAACCCAAGGATTCTTCCAAACTCTTCACTTGAAAATCCTAATTCGCTTTCCATTAATCCTTTAAGTCCGCCGTAAAAATCTTGAAACCAATAAGTACTAAATATTAATCCACTAATTAATATCAGAACCATCCATCTCATGGCAGCTGAATCTTTGATCGTTTTTTTAATTGTTTCTGTCATAATAATTTTATATAATTAATGTTATATTCTTTTAATCCCTTGCGAATTTAAAATAATTAATGGTTTATAAAAATGATTTAGCTCACGACTAAACCTTTTTTATCAATATTTTAAGCTTAGACTTCAAATACTTAAACAAACATTAAGAAATTACTTATTTTTTAGCTTAAGATTTATTTGGAAGTTCTAATCCAAATCCCGATACTTTATCTTCTCTTTTAAGCAATACAGCAAATACAATTCCAAGTATTCCAATAACTGCCAACATTAGAATAGTATATTTATAATCGTAACTAGCAGTACCATCTTTTACCATTTGTGGTGTTATACCTACATTTGTTTTATCAAGGACTCTTCCCATAATGATTGGAATTCCCATTAAGCCAAAGTTTTGTACTGTAAACATAAATCCATAAGCTGTACCAAGTCTGTTTTCATCAACGATACGTGCCACAGAAGGCCACATTGCTGCAGGTACAAGTGAAAATGCTACACCTAATACAAATAAAGGTACGTAAGGGGATATACTTGTTAAAGAAAATGTTAAATGAACTGCAATTAGTAAAATAGAACCAATTATCATTACAGAAGCATTTTTTCCTTTAAAATCAGTAAACCACCCAAATAATGGAGTAAATAATATTGTACCATAAGGTAATATCGTTGTAACATCGCCAGCCAGTTTCTCTGAAAATCCAAATTTATTCTGTAAAAAATCGGCAGCAAAACCTAAAAATGGAAATACTGCTGAATAGAATAAAATACATAACAATGTGATGTAAATAAAAGATTTGTTTTTCATAAGTAAAACAAAATCCTTTAATCTAAACACTTCAGGTTCTTCATTATCGGTACGTTGATCCCCGGCAACTTTATCAAACTTCAAATCAAAAATAATATATATAAAGAAGGTAATAAAAGCAATTAAACCAAGCATTACCCCAAACCAACCTGCATTAGTCCATTTTGCTCCGTCAGCAATTAATCTTGGTGATAACATAAAAACGGCTGCTGTTCCAAATCGTCCGAAAGCTAAACTTATAGAAAATGCCAAAGCAAGTTCCTTGCCTTTAAACCACTTGGCTATTACTTTATTTATTACCACGTAAAATGTTTCCGCTCCCAATCCGAACAATACACGTCCGAAGATCATCATTTTTAATTCTGCTGAGTAATTTGTTAAAAACGAATTCATAAAATTGTATACAGAACTGTCTTTGTATATATAACTGGCTCCATAAGCGGTAAGGATAACTCCAACTGTTAAAAATGTTATAAATAATGATCCAGTTTTTCTTATTCCCCATTTATCAAGTAGAATTCCACCAAAAAATGCCATCAAAAGAAATGCATTTGTAAAAGAATATGCACCATACATCATTCCGTAGTCGCCATTAGACAGACCTGTTTCTGCTTGCAGCGTACTTTTTATTCCTGAATAAACATCGTAAAAATAATAACTCGAAAACATTACAACACTAATAAGGAGTAAAGCACCCCATCTCATTACTGCTGATTCATTTAGCATTTTTTTAACTTGTTCCATTTCTATTCTTACTTTTATTTTTTTTGAAAACCAAATCTATTATTTAATTATCTAAAAAAAAAATATATATTGAATTGTTAATAAATAACAAAAAAAGAGCCGGCAAAACTGCCAGCTCCTTATATATTGAACTATTGTATTCAAATTAATTTCTGATATAAATCCATGAAGTAGGCTCTATTGCCTCTCTGGCTTTATTTAATTCCGTAACAGCTTCTCTCCATGATTTAAAGGCACCAATACTAACCATCTTAAAATTATAATTGTTAGTAATCAATTCTGTCTGATAACCTTTACTACCCATTAAATTATTATATGCAGTTGCATATTCAGGAGTTTTAAAGCTTCCAACTATAATATGGAATTTATAAAGTTTTTTTCTTTCTTCCTCAGCTTTTCTTATTGCTTCTTTTTTGGCTTTTGCGTCCTTTTGTTTCTTTAGCTTGAAAGCTTTTGCAGCTTTTTGTACTTTTAAGGTACTGTCTTTCTTTCTCTGCAATTCGATTGCCTCCTGTTCAGCTCTTTTTTTCTTTCCGAACATGCTGCATCCTGAACTAAGAACTACCAATAAACTTAATACTACTATTATACTTCTCATAAAATTAAGATTAAATGTTGATTTTGAGTTATAATGCAAATATATATAAAAATCCCAATGAGAATCAAAAAAAATAATATAAAATTCTGAATTTAAAATCTTTATGAACTGAATCAGATATCATACATTAATCCCGCATTTTGTATTGTACTGATTTTCAATCCATAACAATTATTTAGATAATTAATAGATAAGAAGCTTACCAAGTTTTAACGATTTTTTCTAAATTGTAACTTCAAAAAAAAATAAACCATGACTACTATAATTAATCTTTTTGAAAACAGCGTAGATAAATTCTCTGAAAATTCATTTTTATGGGAGAAAAAAACAGATAAATATAAATCGTTAACATACAGCGATGTTCTTAAACAAACTAAAACCTTAGCTGCAGGATTAATTAGTCTGAATGTTAAAAAGGATGATCGTATAGCTTTGTTATCAGAAGGTAGAAACTACTGGGTAATGAGCGAACTTGCAATTTTATATTGCGGTGCAGTAAATGTACCCTTATCGGTTAAGTTAGATGCTGGAACTGATTTAAAATTTAGACTTATTCATTCTGGCACTAAAATGGTTATAGTTTCAAACTCACAAGCACATAAAATAAAACAAATAAAAAATGATCTACCCAATCTTGAAAAAATCATCTATTTAGATCCTCAAGAAAGTTATGATGATAATGAGATATTTATAGAAGATATTTTTAAACTTGGAGCTGATTATATAAAATCAAATAGTTCTGATTTTGAAAAGATTATAACGGCCATTAAACCAAATGATCTTGCAAATATTAGCTATACTTCTGGAACAACAGCCGATCCAAAAGGAATAATGTTAACACATCGTAATTATACTGCTAATGTTGAGCAAGCCTGCAGTTTAATGGATATTCCTCCTACGTATAAAACTTTATTGATTCTTCCTTTGGATCATTCTTTTGCTCATACAGCAGGGATATACAGTTTTATGGCTTATGGTGCCAGTCTTGCATTTACACAGTCGGGTAAAACTGTTATGGAAACTCTAAAAAATATTCCGCAAAATATTAAAGAAATAAAACCTGATTTATTACTAAGTGTTCCTGCACTTGCAAAAAACTTTAAAAAGAATATTGAAAAAGGTATTCAGGAGAAAGGTGCAACAGCTGAAAAACTTTTCAAGCTTGCTTTAAAACTGGCATATAGTTATAATAAGGAAGGATTTAATAAAGGTGGATTACTCCATTTCTGGAAAAAACCTCTTCTAAATCTTTTTGATAAAATTCTGTTCAGTAAAATTAGAGGAGGTTTTGGAGGCGATCTTAAATTTTTTATTGGTGGCGGAGCATTACTTGACATTGAGCTACAAAGGTTTTACTATGCAATTGGCATGCCTATGTTCCAGGGTTATGGTCTTTCTGAATCGGCACCAATTATATCGTCCAATTCGATGAAAAAGCATAAGTTAGGCTCTTCCGGTTATTTAGTTTCAAATCTTGATCTTAAAATTTGTGATGATGATGGCAATGAACTGCCTATTGGTGAAAAAGGTGAAATAGTTGTTCGTGGCGAAAATATTATGGTAGGATACTGGGAAAACGAAAAATCAACCAAGGAAACATTAAAAAACGGCTGGTTATATACTGGTGATTTAGGTTATATGGATAAAGATGGGTTTCTATACGTTCTTGGGAGATTTAAAAGTTTGCTGATTGGTAATGATGGCGAAAAATACAGCCCCGAATCAATAGAAGAAGCATTAGTTGAACAAACAAGATTTATTGATCAGGTAATGCTTTACAATGATCAAAGTTTATATACTGTTGGGCTTATTGTTCCTAAAAAAGAGGCCTTGAAAAAAGCAGTAACAGAAAATAATTTAAAAATTGACTCTGAAGAAGGTCAAAAATTGGCATTAATTAAAATTCAGGAAGAGATTAACGAATTTAAAAAAGGTGGCAAATTTGAAGGTCAGTTCCCAGAACGATGGTTACCTGCAGCAATTGCTGTTATTGGCGAACCATTTTCTGAAGAAAATAAATTAATAAATTCAACACTTAAAATGGTGCGAGGAAAAATAGTTGAATATCATGCTAAAAAACTCGAATATCTTTTTAATCCTGAAGCTAAAGAAATAATAAATTCCGAAAATCTTTTAGAGTTAAGTAAATTCTAAAGAAATAGAAGCGACTGTCTTAAAAGCCACAAAACTGTTGTTACTCATTTCGTTCGTGAGAAAAGCTCCTTTGAACCTACCTGCCGACAGGCAGGTGATTGGATATGACAAAAAAGGGCTTTTAAGGCAATCTCTTTTTCTTTTAGTTTAAAAGTCTAATATGTACAAACAATAAAAGTGTCTGTTCTATTGAAAAATTTCTCCATCAATTTTTAGGTAAATTTATTAATTATCGAAGGCCCGATTAAAAAAAATTTAGTAACTTATTGGCCCTTACATTAAGAATGAATTGATAAAGATCATGATACCAAAACTAAGATTATCATTGCTTCTATTTATTATATCTATATTTTTTTCTGATGTAATTGCCCAAGATGGGACACCTTATATAACACATTTCAAAGAATCAAAAGAAATAGAATCTCAAAACTGGTCTATAAGTCAAGACAACCAGAATGTTATGCTATTTGCAAACAGAAAGGGTATTTTAACATTCGATGGTCAGAATTGGGATCTTTTAAAACTTCCCTATATTCCTTTTGCTCTTAAAAAGAGCCCTATAGATAATAAAGTGTACGTCGGGGCTAATAACAACTACGGATATCTTGAAAGAAACTCAAAAGGTTTTATCGAATATAATTCTTTATCGGATGAGAACCCTGATATTGGTATTATTTCAAAAATCATTTTTACAGATACTACCATTTTCTTCTATGGAGAAAACACAATAACAAGACATTCCATAAAGAATCCTAAAAAATTCAAACGATGGTATTCTAAAGATTTTAGGCCATTTACTGGTATGTTTGTAACACACAAAAACACATTTTTCAATGTCGCTAGTGAAGGATTATATCGTTTAGAAAGTGATACTCTCTTCCCTATTGTAACAGGTTTTTATACCGAAAATAGCGAAATCCTTTTTAGTTTACCGTATAGTAAAAACAGAGTTTTAGTTGGCACAGACGACAGTGAACTTTATACTTTTGATGGAATAAAATATTACAATTATGATATTAATGACGAAGGATATTTAAGTGAAAGTATATTAGCAGATGGACAAATAATATCTGACACATTATATGCCTTCGGCACGTTATATGGTGGTATAGAAATAGTTAATAAAAAAACTGGAAGAATAGTATATACCGTTAATTATCAAAATGGATTACCCGATGATGAAATTTACTCGCTTGGACTTGATAATAATAATGGTTTGTGGGTATCTCATGAATTTGGTGTAAGCAGAGTTGATTTTGACTTACCATTGCGCAATTACTCTACATACCCAGGATTAAAAGGAAACTTAATTTCTACTTTATGGCACAACAACGAGTTATATGTAGCTACAAATGAGGGTGTATACTACCTTTCTGAAGTTAAGGATTTTAGTGAAATAGATATTTGGGTAAAAACCAGTCCTTCAAGATGGAAATCATCTACAGACACAAAAACCTTAGGAAGCAAAACCAGCGAAGATTCTGAGGCTAAAAAGCCTACTAAAAGATTATTTTCAAGACTTTTTAATAAAAAAACAGAAACTACTGTTGATGAAACTAAACAAGCACCCTTAAAAAAAACTACCACGGCTAAACCAAAAACACGATACGTTAAAAAAACTGTAAGTAAATTAAAATCTATTAATTACTTATTTAAAAAAGTTGATGGTCTTAATGGCAAATGCAATCAACTGGTATCAACAGAACACGGAATACTTGTGGCTTCAAACAATGGTTTGTTTTGTATAAACGAACATAAAGTTGAAGAAATTGAAGGAAATAGATATATTAATCAGATTAGTAGTAAAACTGATTCTGGTAGCTATTATATTTCAACAGCAACAAGTCTTTTTTCAGTTATTTATGAAGACGAGGAATGGCAGACACAATATAATTTTGTCGATTTTTCAGAATCAATTTACACAATTAATATTTTGAATGAGAATATAGCCTGGCTCGGGGGCGACGATTCAGCATATTCTTTATTAATTGATTCACTTGGCGAACCTAAAGACCTAAAATATTACCATGTTGAAACAGATTTTCCAGAACAATATAAACTTGATTTTATTAATGATTCTTTATTTCTTTTTCTGGAATCGGGAATATATTATTATCAATCAGAAACTGATTCTTTTAAATTATACAAATCAGACTTCTACAATTCTAAAACCAAAATAAAGTTTCTGTTAAATCAACAAGGTCTTCCATGGCTAAAAATTAAAGATAAATGGACTTGTCTTAATTTAAACAATGATTGGTCCAATCAGGAAATAGCGTATCTTAAACTCTTTGATGATATTTCATCTATTGTATCGGACAATAATCAAAATATTTGGATCATAAATAATAATAATCAAATATTTAAAATTGATCATTCAAAATTTAAAATCTTACAACCTGAATTTGATATCTATTTTAATAATATTAAAAACGAAAAAGGAATATCGTTTGAACTTTCAGATTTGCATCTTGATCATGAAAATAATGCAATTTATATAAGAATTATTGCGCCAAACTATATAAAGAAAAACTCTACGCTATATCAATACTTTGTTGATGGCTTAATGAATGATTGGTCATCCTGGAGTATAGATCAGGAAATTAATTTAATTGTTGAATCAGGGAATTATAAGGTTAATGTTCGGGCAAGGGATATACAAGGAAACGTTAGCGAAATAAAATCGATGCGTTTTTCTATTAAACCTCCTTTTACAGAAAGTATCTGGTTTTATGCTTTAATTGGAATTGGTATTATTGTTTTGTTTCTATTCATAGCAAAAACAAGAGAACGCAAACTTATACGTGATAAAAAAATACTAGAGCAAAAAGTTAAGGAGCGAACTATTGTAATTCAGGAAAAAGTAGAAGAGATTGAAACACAAAGGGATGAAATCACAATTCAGCGTGATGAGATATTGAGGAATAAAGAAGAAATTACAGATAGTATAAATTATGCCAGCAGAATACAGAATGCTGTATTACCATTAAATGATCATTTTGATCAGGCATTTAGTGATCATTTTATTCTTTTTAAACCCCGTGATATTGTTAGTGGAGATTTTTACTGGATTGCCGAAGATAACAATAAATTATACTTTACAGCTGCTGATTGTACAGGACATGGAGTTCCTGGAGCATTTATGAGCATGCTTGGAGTTGCGTCTTTAAACGAAATATTTGGTAACGAAAACCATAATCTGACAGCAGCAAGAATTCTGGAATTACTTCGTGAAAAGATAAAATTTTCATTACATCAGACTGGCAAAGAAGGAGAAAATAAAGATGGAATGGATATGGCAATGTGTATTTATCATAAAAATAAAAACATGATTGAATATGCCGGAGCTTATAATCCACTATACCTAATAAGAGATGGCGAACTGTTGGAATATAAAGCAGACAGAATGCCAATTGGAATTTACCATGTAGAAAAAGAACACTTTACTAATCACGAAATAAAAGTTAAAAAAGACGATAAAATTTATATATTTTCCGACGGATATGCAGATCAGTTTGGTGGCCCGGGCGAAACTAAATTTAAAAGCGTTAACATTAAAAAAATGCTTTTAGAAATACACGTCAAAACAATGCATGAACAAAAACTAATTCTGGAAGAACGCTTTGAGAAATGGAAAGGTGATTTAAGCCAAATTGATGATCTTATTTTTATCGGTATTCGTTTTTAATAGGCACTATTAATATTATATAATCATTTTTAATATTGTATTTGATATTATTTAGTATGATACAAATTAGAAACTGTCTACTACTCTGTGAAGTTTTCTTTTAAATTAATCTTTAAATAGAAAAATCCTAAACCAGCAGCTATAAAAGACCCAATTAAAATACCAATTCTTGCTTGATTGAGTAAGGCAATATCACTATATGCTAAACTACTTATAAATAGAGACATTGTGAATCCAACTCCACCAAGAAGTGCAATTCCGAGTATATGTTTCCATTGAACATTTTTAGGTAATGTTGCTATACCAATCTTAACAGCCATATACGAAAACAAAAATATCCCAATAACCTTACCTAAAATCAAGCTTACACTTATATTAAATGTTAACTCATTAAACATTCCACTGCTAAAATTTTGTAAAACGACACCTGTATTGGCAAATGCAAATAATGGCATTACCAAAAATATAACAAAATCGTGCAGAGTATTTTCTAAAGATTGTAAAGGACTTAAGGAGTTTTTTATATATTCCCCCATACTATTTAGCGAAATAATCTGTGATTTACTCAATACTACAGAATTTTGATCAGAGGCACCATTTAAATCCTCCATAAAATCTAAAAGTTTATTATTAAGATCCTCAAGAGGAACTCTCTTTTTCAATGGTATAGTAAATGCTATTAAAACACCAGCTATAGTAGGATGAATTCCAGACATCAGAAATAAATACCAAATAATAATACCAATAATCATATAAACAGGTATACTTTTAACATTCAATAAATTAAAAAGCAGTAATAGGATCAATAATAGAATAGCAAATACAATACTACTCCAAACTATTTGTTCACTATAAAAACATGCAATTACCAATACTGCTCCTAAATCATCAACAATCGCAAAAGTTAGAAGGAAAACTTTTAATGAGATTGGTACTTTTTTACCTAATAAACTTAATATTCCAATTGAAAATGCAATATCAGTAGCCATAGGAATACCCCATCCTTGAGATCCCTCCTCACCTTTGTTTAAAAAGGTAAATAATAATATTGGCAAAATCATCCCTCCAACAGCGGCTATTAAAGGAAATGCGGCTTTTCTTTTCGATGCTAATTCTCCTGCTATAAATTCACGCTTAATTTCCAAACCAACCATAAAGAAAAAGATAGCCATTAGACCATCATTTAACCACAAAACAAATGGTTTAGAAACCTTAAAATAATCAGTACCAATAGTAAAATTAGATTTCCAGAAAGACTCATAAATTTCTCCCATAGAAGAGTTTGCGACAATAATTGCACAAACCATTGAAAGAATTAATATAATTCCGCCTGAAGCACTATGGCGAATAAATCGCTTAAAAGGTTCCCGAATAGCTTTAGCTGATTTATTTTTAATTTTGGCTATTACTTCTTCAGCTACACTCATTATATCTTGTTACGATATGGGAAAGCAACATTTATTAATATTGATTTGACTTTCTTTGAAGCACTTTAAAAAATCAAACCTAAAAGAGATAAGGTTCGTTCATCTGTACAAACTCTAATTTAAAAGCTACAGAACAAATACAATAACTGATTTCTAATGTATTAACTATTCGAATTTAGAAAATTACAAACCGCAGAACAAACAATTAAACACTTAATTATTAACACATTGATTACTATCCATAAAGCTATTGATATATATCAACATTGTTCAAAATCCCTGTGTACAATTTCCGTTGAGAATGACGGTAAGCATACAGCTATATATTCAGCTCCTCCTTCAAAAGGAGTGCTATATTGCACCCATTCATTTTTCCCTGTTAAAATCCCCTGCCCTGCAGCTACATTATATTCTTCGGTTTTTGTTTTTACCTTAAGTGTACCTTTTAAAACAACAGTGTACTCATCAAATTCAGGTTTCTGTCCTGGTTCTTCCCAACCTTGAGGACTTTTCATTCTTGCAATACTAAGATCTGAAATTTTGCTATTAACTCTTCCGAAAAACTCCTCAATTATTTTTCCTTTTGTTCCTGCAGCTTCTATTATTGATGGATTGCTAATTATTTGTATCATAATCTATAAATTAAAATTATTCAAAATACTCAAAAGCATCTATTATATCGAGATATACACCATCAAATCCAGAATTCAGTATTTTATCTAAATAGGAGTTTGTGCTTCCGAAAATAATATTCTGCCATTCTGTTTCCCAGTATTTTACTTTAAAGTTTCCTTCCCAATCGGGATTTTCCGCTTCTATCCAGTCAGGATGACTCGAGCTCCATTCAGTTTGCCAATAAAAACGATAATCTTCTGCCTCACCAATACTCATATATGAAATTACCAAGCGTGATCCTCCATTCTTCTTAACATTTAACTGAGCAACATCACTTTCTGTAAGTATTACTTCATTAAAAAAACAATCGATAATAATTACATCATAATTTGTTTCAGAAATGGCATCTATGAATTCCTGTTTTGCTGTATATGCTTCGGGATTTAATAAATACAAAAAGTTTTTAGCCCCAGATAATGAACTTATATCATTCGAATTTACATTATTAGGCAAGGCTGGATAATCAGGAATAATATTTAATTCACGATCTGGTGCAGCAAATGAAATATAAGCTTTTGCTACATTCTGTGCATAAGAATCATCCATTTTTGATTCTGTCCAACAATAATCTGTTGTTAGAACATCAACATTATTTGCTTCGCAAATATCAAGGAATGAAACCATGTAATCTTTTTCAGAAGTGGGAGTTGCAACATTATCGTCATCATAACCATAAAAAAGATCTTCGCGACCAACACCATCAATAGCATTTAAATATAATGTTGCGGGAGTTCCATCTTCTTCTCCATTCAAAGTAACAAGCTCCTGCCCGTTTTGTGGAATAACAATAAAGTTAGTACTTTCTGCTTTTGCATATTGATTAATGCCAATAACAAAATCGCGCATTTCCTGTCGGAAATCAACATCACCATAATCGGGAGTTTCATCATCTTCGGAACAACCTAAACAAAGCAGTATTCCTACAAATAAATAAACTTTTGCCTTCATCTCTTTTTTCTACAAGTTACGATATAGTTTATTCTTTTCAATAAAAATAAATTGAAGATTATGGCCTCACTACATTTTACATTTCAGAAAATCCTTGAGCAGTAAAAAAATATATTATTATAATTACACTAAAAATAATTAGTAAATACAAAAATGTGATTCCAAAAGTTTTAAAAAATGATCTTATATACGACCTGTTATAAAATCGTTTAATACCAAGCATCAGATACAAGGAAAAAATTAACAATAAGTATGATGAATACCCGTATATTTTTTCAGAAAGAACCAATCCAAGTAAAATTAATATAGATGATAAACCAAAAATAAACGAATGAAAATTTATTGAAAATATGAGATGGTGAACATATAACATTCGTGATTTTCTTAATGTAATAGCTAAAATCAGAGCAAAAAATGGCATTAGTAAAAAGAGGACATATGAAATATTTTTTAAGAATTTCGCCCAAAAAACATCTTCATTATCTGATACTTTCAAAGCACCTACCGCAACTTTTTTCCATACATTAGAAATGTCAGTATTCAATTTAATTTCTTCGATTAACTCTTCTCTTTCTTTTGCAGTTAATTCACCAAAAGATATAGACAGATTGCTGTCAACTTTCTCATTTTCTGATATTTTCAAATCTACGGAATCATGCAAAGCATAATTATTAATACTTGTATCAGTTAGTAAATAATTAGTTTCATCTAAAATTGCAGTTGCACCATGTTTTAAAGAATCAACAGCAGAATCATTTGTAACTTTTCCTAATCCCTTAAGTTCATCAAGAGGTGCAAATTGAGCTAAAAAGAAAAATAATACACTAAATAAAATATACATTCGCATTGGAGGAACATATTTTTTTCTATGTCCTTTAAAATATTCCTCTGTTAAAAAGCCAGGTTTTGTAAAGAACGGAATAAGCGAATTTACTAGCCTGATATCAAGATTTATTGAATCGAGTAAATCACCAAATATTTCCTTTATCGGCTTGTTAAAGTCTTTGTTTGATTGTCCACAGTTTGGACAAAATTTACCAACCTCTTCGGCTCCACAATTTGGGCATATTATAAAATCATATTTAGTTACTTCCTGATTTTTCTTGTCAATTCTCTTTAATTCGTTCTTTTTAGCCATCGTAATTAGTGGTTATTTCAGTAAATGAAAATACGTAATAATTTGGAAAAATTAAATGATTTTATAGTTTAATCTGTCTTGATAAACTTTTCACCATGAGACCTGCGTTTTAAAATCTTCTTTAACTGACGTTTTGATGGTTTTAGATAATACTTTGTTACATCTTCAGAAGTATCTTTAACACTTTCCACTTTAGTAATATTTATAATATTTACTATATCATCATCAGTAAGTATATAATCAAGTTCCAGTGTGTCGTTATACAATTTCAGTATTTTAACTTTCCAGTAAGTTGTTGAATCTCTGTAATTAAGAAAATAATATCCTTTTAATTCTCTTAACAAGTTCATGTCTGAAATTTTAAATAATTGCTCATCTTTTCTGGAATATATATAAACCGAATCACCAATTGAATTTATTGAAATATTCCATTTATCGGCAAACTTAAATGAAGTATCTGTAGAAATTGTATCACCTGTTTCTTCGCTAAACTCAATTCTTGTCATTATTAAATTTTCGCGATATTCTTGTATAATTTCGTTGGTTTCTATTCTAATAGTAGAAGTATCTGATATGGAAATATATTTACCTTGTATATTTTCCGGGAAAAATTTCAGGTTATTTAATCCTTCTGGTTGTGGTGTTTTAAACCAAATGTACGGACCGCATCCAATGCAAAGTATCAGAATAGTATAAATTAAATATTTCCTTTTCATATTGCATGAGGAGTTGATTCTCATACAAATTACAAATAATACATTGGAAAGTAAATTATATAGTGCAATAAAAAAGGGTGTTAAAATTAACACCCTTTTTTTACTCTTATGTATTTTGATATTATTTCTTAGGAATACTCTTTAGAGTTTCAATTAAGAATTCATGAAACATTCCTACAGTTTTAATATTCACTTTTTCATCTGGTGAATGTGGGAAACGAATTGTTGGTCCGAATGAAATAGTATCCAAATTTGGATAATTTTCCATAATTATTCCACATTCTAAGCCAGCATGTATTGCTTTAATTTCAGGAACTTTACCCCATTTATTATTATATACATCCTGCATAGTTTTTAAAATTGGAGAATTAATATTTGGATTCCATCCCGGGTAAGCACCTTCGTGCACAACTTCAGCTCCGGCTAATTCTAATACACTACGAATCATATTCGCAAGATCCTCCTTAGCACTTTCAACAGAACTACGCTGTAATGAAGAAAGTTCAATAGATCCATCCTTCTTTTGCACAATAGCTAAGTTTGTTGAAGTTTCAATTAATCCTTCCATTGCATCACTCATTCTAATAACACCATTTGGTATTCCATATATACCCTTTATTAAATTATTATGAGTTTTTTCATCAATAACTTTTGCCGGCATTTCCGTTTCTGCAAGAGTAATATTTAGATCAGGTTCAGTTACTGAAAGTTCACTCTTAATTTGAGGAATAAGCTCATCAATAAAGTTTTTAAACTCACCTGACTGACTTTTAGAAACTGTTACTATTGCAAATCCTTCACGTGGAATTGCATTACGTAAACTCCCAGATTGAATATCTGCTAAACGAATATCTAATGATTTATTAGTTGTATATAGAATTCTATTCAGAATTTTATTTGAATTTCCACGGCCTAATGAAATATCCAGTCCCGAATGTCCGCCTTTTAATCCTTTTACATCTATTAAAAACGCAATAGAATCAGCAGGAACAGCTTCTTCTTTATAATGAAATTTGGCATTTGTATCGATACCTCCTGCACAACCAATATACAATTCACCTTCATCTTCCGAATCAGTATTAATCATTATATCAGCATTTAATATGCCTCCCTTAAGATTCTCAGCTCCGGTCATTCCAGTTTCTTCGTCAATTGTAAGCAAAACCTCCAATGGTCCGTGTACTATATCTTTAGACTTCAAAACTGCCATTGCAGCAGCAACACCAATACCATTATCAGCTCCTAAAGTAGTATCTTTAGCAGTAACCCATTCGCCATCAACATATGCATGAATAGGATCCGTTTCAAAATCATGATCTATATTACTGTTTTTTTGTGGTACCATATCAAGGTGTCCCTGAAGTACAACGGTTTTTCTATCCTCCATTCCAGGAGTAGCCGGCTTCTTAATAATTACATTACCAATTTCATCCATTATGGTCTCTAAACCCAAATCTTCACCAAATTTCTTTGCAAATTCAGCTGCCTTTTGTTCTTTTTTAGATGGACGTGGTATGTCACATAATTGTTGGAAAATTTCCCAAACCGCTTTTGGCTCAAGATTACGAATTTCACTCATTAATAATTCCTCCGTTATTTATATTTAAATTAATATTTATGTAAAGACTAATATTTTTACTAATTGTTTAATTAAAACTAAAAATTAAACAAGCTCAAATTTAGAAAAAAATACCGGGATACTAAATTTCAATATCTTTAATTTAACATTGTTAACCTTTCTTAACAATGTGTATTAACCTACGGGTAACTTTTTAGCTTTTATCACGTCTAATTAATAATAAAATATTGTATGTAAATAATTGCATAATTGAAACAAAACAATTTTATTTGTGACTTGTTATTACATATATAACTATTTACATTATTAGCAAACAAGGCATTATGAAAAAAGTAATCTTTTTAACATTAATCATTTGTGCAGGCTTAGTAAGAATGAGTTTTGGACAGGAATCAACGATAAAGTGGTATACTATTGAAGAAGCATTTGAGTTGAATAAAACGGAACATCGTAAAATATTTATTGATGTTTATACAGATTGGTGTGGTTGGTGCAAAAAAATGGAAGCTACTACTTTTACTCATCCTACTATTGCAAAAATATTAAATGAAGATTACTATGCTGTTAGATTTGATGCTGAAACAAATGATACAATAAAAATTGTTGGACAAAATTTTATTAATAAACGTTCAGGAAGAAGATCTACTCATCAACTGGCAATTACTTTGTTGAAAGGAAGATTGTCCTATCCTTCAATTGTTTATATTAATGAGCAAAACCAAATTATAACTCCGTGGCCAGGTTATAAAACGCCACAGCAATTAGAACCTATACTTCATTATATTGCTGAAGATAAATTTTTATCTCAAACCTTAGAAGAATATCAAAAAACATTTAAGAGTTCAATTATTACAAATTAATATCTTCAAATACTTAACTCTTATCCAAGTAGTAATATTAAAAACACTTGTTTTTAATCTTTTTCTCTGTAAAACTCAATGAATGTTTCTTCGTTCATTAAAAACTTTGCTGGTATAGAAAAAGTTACTCCATATTGCTCAATATTCACTTTACGCTTTGCAAGTAATTTGTTTCCA
>DAOUTQ010000074.1 GCA_030668615.1 Bacteroidales bacterium
GGGAAATTCTCCCTGCTTTTTTTGTATATTTAACTTTTACCAAAATAATGATAATTGAAGAATTTATTTTTGATAACAATTTTGCTTCTTGTATGTAAAGTCACTTTATCACAGGTTGATACTTTACATTCAAATTTAGTATATAAAGAATTTAAATATCCTAACGGAAATATTTCAAGTAAAGGATATTTAAATGAGAATATACCTACTGGATTTTGGACTTCATACTACATAACCGGAGTAAAAAAATCGGAAGGTAAATGGAGTAGTAGTAAATTAGATAGTATTTGGACTTTTTATGATATGATTGGTGATACAACAGAAAAAATAAATTATTATTTGGGAAAAAAGAATGGATATCATTATAAATTTTTTATAAAAGATGTTAGTAAAAACAGAGTATCATCAATAGAACTATATGTAAATGGTAAAAGAAACGATAAATCATATTTTTATTTTGATAACGATCAAATTAAAAAAGTAATTCCTTATTTAAATGATAAAAAGCAAGGAGTTGGTTTTGAATATGATATAAATGGATTAATTATAACAATAACAAGATATAGAAATAATGAAATAATTGTTCAGGAAAATATAAATCGTTTAAACGATGATAATAGAAAAGAAGGAATTTGGAAAGAATTTTATAGTGAGGGTATTTTAAAAGAAGAAAAAACATATTTGGATGGAAAGCTAAATGGATATGTAAAATTATACAATGTTGAAGGGAAATTAATTGAGGCGTTAAAATACAATAATGGCGAAGTCAGTTTAGATAAAAATGATTTTGATTCAAATATTGAGTTAAAAGAAGAATTTGATAGTAATGAAAATTTAATTTTCCAAGGAGGATATAAAAATAATACTCCAATTGGAATTCACAGATATTTCGATAATAATGGAAAAGTAAAAAGTTCTAAAACTTACAATTTAGAAGGTAGAATTATTGCCGAAGGAATTGTTTTAGAAAATGGAAAAGAAGATGGCAATTGGATTTATTATCATGAAAATGGAAAGAATAAAGCAATTGGCAAATATAGAAATGGAAAAAAACAGGGAAGCTGGAATTATTATTACCCAAAAGGACGTGTTCAGCAAACAGGATCTTACGTAAGTGGTAAATTATCAGGAATATGGAAATGGTATTACGAAACTGGTGAATTATTAATGGAAGAATCTTATATCTACGGACAACAAGATGGTGAATCAGTGGAATTTTCGGTGTTAGGTGAGATAATATCGAAAGGAAATTATATTGAAGGTTATAAAGAAGGCGAATGGATTTTTATTGTTGGAGACCAAAAACATATGGGTAAATATGTGATGGATATGAAAAATGGCGAATGGAAAAGTTATTATATTGAAGAAGAAATAGTAAGTTTTAAAGGAAGATATGTTCAAGGAAATCCGGACGGAAAGCATGAATATTTTCATAATAATGGAATGATAAAAGAAGATAGATTCTACAGTGAAGGACAAAAAGTTAAGTCATGGTCGAAATACAACGAATATGGAGATTTAATAATTGTTATTCAGTATAAAGAAGGAAAGCCATATAAAATTAATGGCGTAAAAGTAAATTTAGATAAAGAGGATAATTAGTTTTTGTAAATTTGAGCAGAAATAATTGTAAATGGAAGATATTGATATAAGAGATTTATCAGAAGAAAGTAGCGGAGAGACTTTTTCTGAAAAAGAACAGGAATTTGAGAAAAAATTGCGTCCTCTGGATTTTGATGATTTTAAAGGACAGTTTAAAGTTGTAGAAAATTTAAAAATATTTGTTCAGGCCGCAAAAATGCGTGATGAATCTCTTGATCATGTATTATTACACGGTCCTCCAGGACTTGGAAAAACTACACTGGCAAATATTATTGCAAACGAATTAAATGTAAATCTACGATTAACTTCTGGTCCGGTACTCGATAAACCGGGAGATTTAGCAGGATTATTAACAAACCTGGAAGAAGGCGATGTATTGTTTATTGATGAAATTCACCGATTAAGTCCGGTTATTGAAGAGTATTTATACTCCGCAATGGAAGATTACAGAATTGATATCATGATTGATAAAGGACCAAGTGCGCGTTCTGTTCAAATCACGTTAAATCCTTTTACATTAATTGGAGCCACTACACGTTCAGGATTATTAACTAGTCCGTTAAGAGCGCGATTTGGAATTACCTCTCATCTGGAATATTACGATTTTAAAATACTTACGTCAATTGTAAAACGATCTGCAGGAATATTAAATGTTAAGATTGATGAAAATGCTGCAGTAGAAATTGCATCACGTTCGCGTGGAACACCACGTATTGCGAATGCACTTTTACGTCGTGTACGCGATTTTGCCCAGGTAAAAGGAGACGGTAATATTGATATAAAAATTTCGCGCTACGCTTTAGATGCTTTAAATATCGATAAGCATGGTTTAGACGAAATGGATAATAAGATTTTGTCAACCATAATTGACAAATTTCAAGGAGGACCGGTTGGAATTTCTACTATTGCTACTGCAATTGGTGAAGATGGTGGTACTATTGAAGAGGTTTACGAACCATTTTTAATAAAAGAAGGATATATAAAACGTACACCACGAGGAAGAGAAGCTACAGAACACGCGTATAAGCATTTAAATAAAGTTCCAAATACCGGAGATCAACAAGGATTATTTTAAAAAGAAAAGCACCGAAATACGGTGCTTTTTTATTTATATGATTTAAATTTAATTAAATGCGTTTGATATTTTCTCCAGTGCTTTAATATCCAGAAGAGTTATTTTGCGTCCGTTTAAATCAATTAACTTGTCATGTTTAAATTCTGATAACAAACGAATAACCGATTCAGTAGCCGTTCCTACAATATTGGCAAGTTCTTCACGGGTTAGTGAAATCTGAAGCACATTATTCTGATCAAGATCAAAAATATCTTTAAGGTTGAGTAATACTTCTGCTAAACGTTCGCGAACGGTTTTTTGTGCAATATCGGTAATAAAAGAATTTGCTTCGCCTAACTCTTTACAGGTTTGTTGCATAATAGCCATTGAGAAATTACCATTTGTTTTTACCAGGCTAATTAAAGTTTCACCGGGAACAAAACAAAGTGAAGCATCTTCAATTACTTTAGCCGATGAACATGCAAGTTCACCACTTAAAATAGAACGATATCCTATAATTCCACCGTCTTTTGCAAAAGCAATTATTTGTTCACGACCATCAATACCTGTTTTAAAAATTTTAATTACTCCTGAATTAATGCAATAAAAACCGTTTGTTCTACTTCCCTCGTGGTAAATCACACTACCACGTTTGTATGTATTACATACTTTTTCTTTCTCAATTAAAGCATGTTCTTCTGGAGATAGGTGCTTAAATATTGATTCTGCACAATGCATACAATTTTCACATCCTGGTATTTGATCCCGATTTTTCATTATTTATTAAACAATGTCCAGTTTAAACACTTATAAATCAATAAAAAAGTATATAAGTATTTTTAATTAAATTGAATTAGAACACAAAACTAAGTTTTTTGTTTTATAAATAAGAATTTGCATTATAGAATTTAAATTATATTTGTAAAAATTTAAATATTAATATATATAGAAATATGAAAACTTCGTTAAGTATAGACTGGATTGAAGGAATGGCTTTCGAAAGTGAAGTAAATGGCCATAAAATAATAATTGATGCTGTTGAAGCAGTTGGTGGACAAGATAGAGGTCCAAGACCCAAACCTTTTATGTTATTATCTTTAGCTGGATGTACAGGTATGGACGTTGTTTCTATTCTTAAAAAAATGAGAGTAGAATTAGAAAATTTCAGTGTTGAAGTTGAAGCAAATCAAACAGAAGAACATCCAAAGCATTTCGACGAAATGAAAGTTATCTATAAATTCTGGGGAAAAGATTTACCAGTGGAAAAACTACAAAAGGCAATTGATTTATCTGAGGATAGATATTGTGGTGTAAGTGCTGTTTATAAGAAATATGTAAAAATGAGTAATGAAATTCAGATAAATCCTGAGAAGTAAGCAATATCTTAAAATAGGAATAAAAAAACCCTGCTATTTTTGCAGGGTTTTTTATTTATTTTCATCAATTTTTATAAAGCAGATTTAAACTGATCTAAAAATCGTACATCGTTCTCGAAATAAAGGCGAAGGTCTTTAACTCCATACTTAAGCATTGTTATTCGCTCTATTCCCATTCCAAATGCAAAACCAGTATATTTTTTACTGTCTATTCCGCAACTGTCCAGAACATTAGGGTCAACCATACCACAACCTAAAATTTCTAACCAACCTGTATACTTACACACATTACAACCTTTTCCACCACAAATATTACAAGCTACATCCATTTCTGCTGAAGGTTCGGTAAAAGGAAAATAAGAAGGACGTAATCGAATTTCTGTTTTTTCTCCAAACATTTCTTTAGCAAAATATAAAAGCGTTTGTTTTAAATCTGCAAAAGAAACATTTTCATCAATGTATAATCCTTCAACTTGATGAAAAATACAATGAGCACGAGCACTTATGGCTTCGTTTCTGAAAACACGACCCGGCGAAATAGTACGAATTGGTGGTTGTGAGTTTTCCATTACACGAACCTGAACCGATGATGTATGTGTTCGTAAAAGAATATCAGGATGCTTTTCAATAAAAAAGGTGTCCTGCATATCACGTGCAGGATGTTCCTCGGGAAAATTTAATGCTGAGAAGACGTGCCAATCGTCTTCAATTTCTGGTCCTTCGGATATAGTAAATCCTAAACGTTTAAATATATCAATGATTTCGTTTCTAACTATTGAAATAGGATGACGAGTTCCTGTTTTTAAAGCATCGCCTGGTAAACTTAAATCAACATCAGAATTTTCGTCCGATTTTTCTTCAAGGTTTTCTTTCAACGAATTAATTTTCTCCTGAATGGATACTTTTAACTCATTAAGTTTTTGACCTACATCCTTTTTGTTTTCACGTGGAACGTTTTTAAACTCCGAGAAAAGATCATTAACAAGTCCTTTCTTTCCCATAAACTTAATTCGAAAAGCTTCAATTTCATCAATTGTTGATGCAACAAACTCTTTTGTCTCTTCTAAATACTGATTAATCTTTTCTATCATGATATTATAAAACAATTATAATTTTGAAATTCTCATTATTATGTCTTTAACAGGACGAGCATTTTCATCGGTCTGTGCTGAAGCAATTTTATCAATAACCTCCAAACCTTCTATTATTTCGCCAAAAACTGTATAAGCATTATCTAAATGTGGTGTTCCGCCAAGGGTTTGATATACTTTTAATTTATTTTCAGGTACTTTAAAATAACCTTCTGCTTTAAATTCCTCCTCTGCTTTTTTACGTGCTGCAGGCAGAATAATCTGATAATCAATTGTTCCGCCTGTATTATAAGCTTCATTTTTTGCTTCGTCAATATATTTTGTAACAAGTGTGTTTAATCGTGATGCGTTAATACGATCTTCTACTTTTTCAATATCTTCATCAGAAAATACTTTTCCCTGCACAATATAAAACTGTGAGCCTGCAGAACGCATTTCGGGATTTACATCATCACCTTCGCGCGCGGCTGCAATAACGCCTTTTTTATGAAAAATAGTATCAACAAATTCTGCAGGTATTGTATAATCCGGTCCGCCATCACCAAGCATTTTTCCTGGTTCAGCATTTCTTGAGTTAGGATCACCACCCTGAATCATAAAACCATCAATTACTCTATGAAAAAGTAAATCATCATAATAACCCTGTTCTATTAGCTTAATAAAATTTTCTTTGTGTAAAGGAGTAGCATCATATAGTTTAAAAACCATATCGCCATATTCTGTTTCTATGTTATAAAGCTGATCTTTTGTTTTCTTTTTGGTTGAATCAATCTGACAAGAAACAACAATTAAAGAAATCATTAAGGATAATAAAACAATTTTTTTCAAAAGTAAATGAGTTTAATTTAAACAGCAAAAATAGAACAAATAGCAATTTAATAAAATACTAGGCTGATTTATTTAATCTTAGTATCATGTTAATATATAAAAACGCAATTATTATGATAAAAGAAATAAGAAGTTTTACTTTGTATTTGGTCTAAACTAAACTAATAAAAGAAATTGAATCAGATTAAAAAACTTGCCGGACAAACACTTGTTTATGGTTTGAGTACTATGTTAGGAAGGTTTTTGAATTATTTGCTGGTAATAGTTCATACCGCTGCATTAAAACCCTTTTTCTATGGAAAGCTAACTTTCTTTTATAGCAGTACAGCTATTTTTCTTGCTTTATTAACTTTTGGGATGGAAACAGGGTTTTTTCGTTTCGCCAGTAAAAAAGAAGAGGATTACAACAAGGTTTTAGGAACAAGTTTGTTTACAATTATTTTCACAAGCTTTATTTTTATTCTAAGTTCATTTATTTTAAGAAATAATTGGCAAGCTTATTTTGAAATTGATAACTATAGATTAATCCTTTATTTCGTATTAATAATTTCTTTCGATGTACTTAGCGCAATTCCTTTTGCAAAATTACGAATTGATGAACGTCCCATAAAGTTTATGGTTATCAAGTTGACAGGTATTGCAATAAATATTTTCATAAATCTATTTTACCTTGTTTTATGCAGAAAGTTGTACGAAGTAGGAAGTGAAAGTTTCTTTGCAAAAATATATAATCCGCAATTAGCTTTAGATTATGTTCTTATTGCAAATTTAGTAGGTAGCGGAATTACTTTATTAATATTACTTCCTGAAATAATTAAGGTAAAACCACAGTTTGATTTTACATTATTAAAAAGATTATTCAGATACTCATTTCCAATTTTACTAATAGGTTTAGCGGGGCAGCTAAACGATCAAATTGATAAAATTCTTATTCCTAAACTAATTAATGATCCTAGCCCAATGGCTCAGTTAGGAATTTATGGTGCAAATTTCAAACTTTCTGTATTAATGGTGTTATTTATTCAGATGTTTCGTTATGCTGCAGAACCATTTTTCTTTAAAAACTCTGAAAAAGCTGATGCAAAAAAACTTTACGCTGATGTAATGAATTACTTTATCATATTTGGATTGATTATTTTCCTTGGCGTAATGTTTTATATCGATATTTTAAAATATTTCATTGCCGAAGAATTCAGGGAAGGGTTATATGTTGTGCCAATATTATTAATTGCTAAACTCATTTTCGGAATATTATTTAGTCTTTCAATTTGGTATAAAGTAACTGATAAAACAAAATATGGTATTTTAATTGCTGGAATAGGTGCAACAATAACAATTGTACTTAATGTGATACTGCTACCACGAATAGGATACATAGGTTCAGCTCTGGCAAGTTTATTTAGTTATTCAGTTATGCTGGCTGTATCGTATTATTTAAGTACGAAACATTATTTAATCAGATATAATTTCAAAAAAATAGCGTTTTATTTTATTCTTGCATTTGCATTATTTATGATGAGCAAGATTATTAAAACCGATGTGAAAGCAATATACTTATCAATAAATACAATTTTACTATTAGGATTTATAAGCATCGCGTATTTAACAGAAAAAAAATCATTTAAAAATGAAAATTAACATTGTAAACAAATCGGATAATCAATTACCGGGATACAGTACAGATCATTCGGCAGGAATGGATTTAAGAGCATATTTAAACGAGCCAAAAACCCTGAAGCCTCTTGAAAGAGTACTAATCCCAACAGGTTTATTTATAGAATTACCAGTAGGTTTCGAGGCGCAGATAAGACCAAGAAGCGGATTGGCATTAAAAAAGGGTTTGTCGGTTTTAAATACTCCAGGTACAATTGATGCCGATTATAGGGGAGAAATAGGCGTAATTTTAATTAACCTTTCAAATGAAGAGGTAACAATTGAAAGTGGTGAAAGAATTTGTCAGATGGTTATAGCAAGGCACGAACACGCAATACTGTCTCAAGTAGAAGTGTTAAACGAAACTGATCGTGGAGCAGGTGGATTTGGTAGTACAGGAGTAAAATAGATTTCTTAATAATTGTTAAAATTTGCAATTTGTAAACTTAACATGCGTTTTTGTGTTAAGTTTATAACATTTTGAAATACTAATGGGATGGGAAAAATAAAGCAAATTATTTTAATAGGATTAATTATTTTAAGTGCGATAGCCTGTAAAAATACACAACAGGTTTCTGGAGGTAAATTCAAAGTTAAACAAGAATTAACTAGGGATAAAGAGCAGCAATATTATTACATTTTCATTGAGGCTAACAGAAAAAAATTACTCGGAGATTTGCATGGAGCTTTGGCATTATATGACCAATGCCTCGAAATTAATCCTGATAGTGATGCGGCGATGTCAGAAATATCAGAGATAAATAAAATTAAAAAGAATTATGAGGTTGCTGAGAAATACGCCTTATTGGCAATTGAAAAAGATCCTGAAAATAAATGGTATCAATTAAATTTAGCCAATTTATATGTTGAATTGAGTAATTTAGAAAAAGCAGCTGAAACGTATGAGAAGCTTCATGAAAAATATATAAATGATGTTGAAATAACTTACACTCTTGCCAATATATATAGCTACTCTCAAAAATTCAAAAGAGCAATTGATTTGTATAATGAAATAGAAAATATAACAGGCATTAGCGAACAATTATCTATTACAAAACAACGACTTTATTTTCAAATTGGTGAAAAAACTAAAGCTTACAATGAAATAGAAAAACTTATTAAGCATTATCCTAACGAACCTGGTTTTTATGGAATTCTTGCAGAAATGTACACTAATGATAATCTTTTTAGTAAGGCAGAAGAAAATTACAACAAGCTTTTTGCTTTAGATAGTACAAATTCTATAGGTCAAATATCTGTAATTGATTTTTACAGAAAGAAAATGAATTATGATAAAGCCTTTTCAATGATTGAAAAAGTTATTTTAAACAAAAACACTGACTATAGCAGTAAAGTAAGAATTTTTGTTTCCATGTTAAATACTCAAAGCGAATTAAAGATTTATAATGAAAAGATAAAAGAAAGCATTTTAATATTAAAAAATCACTATCCGAATGAAAAGGACACATATACTCTTCATGCAGATTTTTTAATTAAAATGAATCTGATTAATGAAGCAAAGTCGGAATTAGAATATATTATATCCAATTTTAGTAGTAATGTTATTGTGTGGGAACAACTTTTATCAATTTATAGCTTTAACAGTAATTTTGACACATTGTTTACAGCTTCTCAAACAGCAATAGATAGCTTCCCTGAACACAGCCTATTTTACCTTTTTGGAGGCGTTTCGGCTACAAGGTTAGAAAAAACGGAAGTAGCCATAGGCTTATTAGAAAAAGGCTTAAAAACAACCTTAAATGACTCTGAGCTAATTGTAGATTTTTTCACATATCTCGGAGAAGCATATTATGAAATTAATAATTATAAAAAATCTGATTATTACTTTGATCAAGTGCTACAAAAAGAGCCAGACAATATATATGTAATTAATAACTACAGCTATTACTTATCGTTAAGAGAAGAAAAACTTGAATATGCAGAATCAATTAGTAAAAAAACAATTATTGCAGAACCTGATAATTCAACTTATCTTGATACTTATGCATGGATTTTATTTAAACTTGAAAGATATCATGATGCATTGTTTTATATAAAGCAAGCAGTAGAAAAGGGTGGTGTCGACAGCGAAGTTATTGTAGAACATTATGGAGATATTTTATTTATGACTGGAGATGAAGCTGCAGCATTGGAATTTTGGAAACTTTCTGAAAGTATGGGTAATAATAGTGAAGAACTAAAATTAAAAATTGAGTCAAAAAAAATAAAATAGGAAATATATAATTTCCATTAACCTTTTAATAAGAAATGAATTTAATAAAATTAAGAAATAAAGGAATTTACATACTTTTTGTGTTATTTTTTATTTCAGTAAATTCAGGTTTATACGCACAAACAAAAGAAGAGCTTCGACAAAGAAAATTAAAAACACAGAATGATTTAAAACTAACAAATCAACTTCTTGAGAAAACAGAAAAATCGAAAACCGCAGGATTAAACAAGTTGCTGATTATTAAAAAAAGAATTAGCCTTCGCGAACGATTAATAAAAGAAATTTCCGAAGAAGTGAGTTTTATTGATAAAGATATTGAGCAGAATAAACAGCAAATATTAAATTACGAAAAAGAAATTGTTAGGCTGAAGGATGAGTACGCAAAAATGATATATTTTGCTTATAAAAATCGCAATAATTACGACCGTCTGATGTTTATTTTATCCGCCGAAGATTTTAACCAGGCATACCGAAGAATGAAATATTTTCAGCAGTATACAAAGTATCGTAAAAAACAAGCTGACCTAATAGTTGTAACTCAAAAGAATTTAGAATATGAAACGGAACAATTATTAGATAAACGAAACGAAAAGCTAAAATTATTATCTGGAAAAGAACGGGAAAAAGCAAACCTGAACAGAGAGGTTGGTAAAGAAAATAATGAAGTAGCAAGGCTTAAGCGGAAGGAGCGAGAGCTAAGAAATAAAATAGAGGATAATAAAAAAATAATGAAGCAATTAGAAAACGCAATTGCCTCATTAATACGAAAAGAAGCAAAAGGAAATACTTACAAAACATTAAGTGTAAGTGAAGAAAGAGTTTCGGTAAATTTTAAGAAGGCGCGAGGAAAACTTATGTGGCCTGTTGATAATGGAATAGTTATTCAGGAGTTTGGTGAACATCCACACCCGGTTATAAAAGGAATTATAATTAAAAATGATGGTATTGATATTGGGGCAGATGAGGATTCGCGTGTAAAAACGATATTTGAGGGTGAGGTTAAAAGAGTTTTTGCGGTTCCCGGTGCAAATATGGCAGTTATTATAAGACACGGACATTATCTCACTCTTTATTCTAATATTACAAACGTTAGAGTTAAACCAGGTGATATTATAAATACAGGACATTATATAGGCGATGTGTATTTTAAGGAATATGAAAAGGAAGGTGCTGTTGTTCATTTAGGAATTTATGAGGAAACAAAGGCTTTAAATCCAAAAAACTGGTTACACAGGTAAAATAATTAGCTGAAAAAGCATATCTTTGAAAAAATAAAGAAAAAAACGCAACAAATTAATTATTTCTGAGTATACATCTACAATTGTGTAACTAAAGCGATTTGACGTGTTAACAACAACTTTAAAAATGAAAAAAAACATTTTTATAGAGTCAAAAATTGAAAATATCAATAAAATTGAAAAAATTATTGATGATGTTTCAGAAGAGGCTAAAATAAACTCTGAGGTTTATGGCAAAGTGCTTATTGCAACTGTTGAAGCTGTAAATAACGCAATTGTTCACGGAAATAAAGAAGATGAAACCAAAAAGGTTATTGTTGAATTTGTTGTTGACAAAGATTATATCAGTATTTTTATAGAAGATGAAGGCCCTGGTTTTAATTTCTACAACGTACCAGATCCAACTACTCCTGAGAATATAGAAAACATACATGGACGTGGAGTTTATTTAATGAAGCATCTCGCCGACGATGTAATTTTTCATGATCGTGGTAATAGAGTTGAGATAGTATTCAACCTCAAATAAAATGGTTGTAAAATTCTTCAGCGAAGACATTTCCTACAATTTCAAAAACAAAAAACAAACAATTTCTTGGATTCACAATTCTATTAGTGAAGAAAAGCGAATAACAGGTGACATTAATATAATTTTTACTTCAGACAAATATCTTCTCGGCATTAACAAACAATATCTTAACCATAACTATTTTACAGATATTGTAACTTTTAATTATTGTGAAAAAGACATTATTAATGGCGATATTTTTATAAGTGTCGAAACAGTAAAGAACAATTCAGCACGTTTTGATGTTAACTTTATTGCTGAATTAAAACGTGTTATTATACATGGAATTCTTCATTTAGTGGGTTATGATGATCAAAATGATGAAGAAAAAGCAATAATGAGAGAAAAAGAAAACTATTATTTAGATAGATTAAAAAATCTTTCATAATTTTCGAAAAAATTTCAAATTCAATTTTATGTTGCCGGAATATGATGTTATTGTGGTAGGAGGTGGACACGCCGGTTGTGAAGCAGCAGCAGCAGCAGCAAATATGGGATCAAAAACATTGTTAATTACAATGGATATGACCAAGTATGCTCAAATGTCTTGTAATCCTGCTATGGGAGGTATTGCAAAAGGTCAGATAGTAAAAGAAATTGATGCTATAGGAGGATATTCTGCTATTGTTACTGACAAAAGCATGATTCAGTTCAGAATGCTTAACAGATCAAAAGGACCTGCAATGTGGAGTCCAAGAGCACAGTGTGACAGAATGATTTTTTCCAATGAGTGGAGAAATGTTCTCGAAAATATTGAAAACTTAGATCTGTGGCAGGATTTAGTTATGGAATTGTTAATTGAAGAAAATACCGTGAAAGGTGTTATTACGAAGTTAGGAATTGAAATAAAATCAAAAACTGTTATATTAACTAATGGAACTTTTCTTAACGGACTTATGCATGTTGGGAAAAGTCAGGTTGAAGGTGGAAGAGCAGGCGAGGCTTCATCAAAAGGAATTTCAGAGCAGTTAAGATTACATGGTTTTGAGGTTGGTCGAATGAAAACAGGAACGCCTGCAAGAATTGATGCCAGAAGCATTGATTTTGAAAAAGTACAAGAGCAGAAGGGAGACGAAGGTGGAGGTCAGTTTTCTTTTCTTCAGCATGAATTTATCCCTGCCAATAATAAAAGTTGTTATATTACACATACTGACACGAAAGTTCACAGTATTTTAGAAACAGGATTTAAAGAATCGCCTTTATTTAACGGAACCATTAATGGAGTAGGACCAAGATATTGCCCGAGTATTGAAGATAAAATCGTGACTTTTGCAGAAAAAGAAAAACATCAACTTTTTTTGGAGCCTGAAGGTCAAACTACAAACGAATATTATATTAATGGATTTTCATCATCACTTCCTTGGGATGTCCAACTGAAAGCATTAAAAATGATTCCCGGTCTTGAAAACGTAAAAATATACAGACCGGGTTATGCTATAGAATACGATTATTATCCTCCAACACAACTAAGCCACACATTAGAAACTAAAAACATAAACAATCTTTATTTTGCAGGGCAAATAAACGGAACAACGGGTTATGAGGAAGCAGCTGCCCAAGGTATGATGGCTGGTATTAATGCAAGTTTGAATATTAACGAAAAGAAAGAGTTCGTTTTAAACAGAGACCAGGCCTACATTGGAGTGTTGATTGACGATTTAGTAACAAAAGGAGTCGACGAGCCTTACAGAATGTTTACATCAAGAGCTGAATATAGAATATTGCTTAGACAAGATAATGCCGATTTGCGATTAACGGAGGTGTCTTATAAAATGGGTTTGGCAGACGAAGATAGATTTAATCTGCTTAAAGAGAAAATAGAATCACGAGACAATATTATAAAATATATTAAAGAGGAAAGCGTTTCACCTGATGCCATAAATCCATACTTATTAAGTGTGGGAACAACGGGGTTGAAACAAAAAAGAAAAGTATTCGATGTTATTCTGAGACCTCAGGTAAAATTAGCAGATGTAGCAAAGCTAATTCCTGAACTAAATAATATTATTGGAAACATTAAGCATAAAAAAGAAGAGATTGTTGAATCCGCAGAAGTACTAATAAAATATTCTGGATATATAGAGCGAGAACAGCAAATGGCCGACAAGCTTAAAAGGCTTGAGTATATCAAAATCCCTGACGGATTTAATTACGATGATATTTCATCTTTATCAACAGAAGGAAGGCAAAAACTAAAAAAGATTGCGCCGGAAAACATTGGTCAGGCAGCGCGAATTAGTGGAGTGTCTCCATCAGATATCGGCGTGCTTTTAGTATATATGGGTCGTTAATGTTCCACGTGGAACGCGACTAAATTTTCAATCTTGTTCCACGTGGAACGTAAATGATTTTACATGGATAATTCATTTGTAATTCAAGGGAAGCTTGTCGATGTTGTGGGCAGGCAAATATTTAATGCAGAAGTCGAAGTTGTTAATGGCGTTATTGCCAGGATAAGCGATTCGGATAAAGAGTTTGATAAATACATTTTACCAGGACTTACAGATTCTCACGTTCACGTTGAAAGTTCTATGTTAATACCTACAGGTTTTGCACGGGCTGCTGTAAAAAGTGGAACCGTGGCAAGTGTTTCAGATCCTCATGAAATTGCAAATGTAATGGGTATTCCTGGTGTAAAATACATGATTGAAAACGGAAAAAAATCACCTTTTAAATTTCATTTTGGAGCACCATCTTGTGTTCCTGCAACACCATTTGAAACTTCAGGAGCTGTAATAAATTCCGACGACATTAAAGAATTAATGGACAACAAAGACATTTATTATCTTGCCGAAATGATGAATTTCCCCGGAGTAATTTTCCAGGATGAAGAAGTGTTAAAGAAAATTGAACATGCTCATAAAACGGGTAAGCCAGTTGATGGTCATGCTCCTGGCTTGTCGGGCGAGGATCTTGAAAAGTATGCAGCACAAAAAATAACAACCGATCATGAATGTACTACAGTGGAGGAAGCTATTGCTAAGATCGAAAATGGAATAACAATTCAGATACGAGAAGGAAGTGCCGCAAAAGACTTCGAAAATTTATTTCCTCTTTTAAAATCACACCCCGAAAAAGTAATGTTTTGCACCGACGATTGTCACCCTGATGATTTGGTAAAAGGACATATAAATAAAATAATGAGCAGGGCGGTTGCGAAAGGTGCTGACATATTTGATGTGATTATTGCAGCAACAAAAACACCGAAAGATCATTATAATTTGAATACAGGTTTGCTACAAAAAGGCGATCCTGCTGACATAATTGTTGTAAATAATCTAAGTGATTTTGACGTTGAAAAAACATATATCAATGGCGCATTAGTTTATGATAATGGAAAAGTTTTGCTTGAAAAACAAGAGGAAAAAGCAATCAATAACTTCAATTGCAAAGCTATTTCTGAGGGTGATATTCTTGTTGAAAATACAAGTTCAAAGATTCAGGTTATTGTTGCTAAAGATGGAGATTTGTTAACCGGAAAAGAAATAATAGAGCCATCTATAGTTAATAATAAAATTGTAAGTGACACTAAGCGTGATATTTTAAAAATAGTTGTAATAAATAGATATCGTGATTCAAAACCACAAATAGGGTTTATTAAGAATTTTGGTTTAAAGGAGGGTGCAATTGCAGGAAGTATTGCACACGATAGTCACAATATTATTGCCATCGGAACAACAGACGAGGAGATTGTGTTTGCAATAAACAAAGTAATTGAAAACTCTGGTGGAATTGTAGCTTGCAATAAGGGTTTGTATAAAGATTTGAAACTTAATGTGGCTGGTTTAATGTCAACTGAAGATGCCGAATTTGTTGCTGAGCAATATAAAAAAGTGCACTCAATGGCAAAGGAAATGGGATCAGAATTAACAGCTCCTTTTATGACTATGGCTTTTATGGCACTGCTTGTTATTCCGGAGTTAAAAATTGGCGATAAAGGTTTGTTTGATGTAACTAAGTTTGAGTTTACTTCGTTGTTTGTGGAAAGCTAATGAAAGAAAAACCAAAAGAAAAATTCAAATTATTACTTTCAGTACTTCCCGATAGTCCGGGAGTATATCAGTTTTTCAATTCATTAAATGAAATTATTTATATTGGTAAAGCCAAAAACATAAAAAAAAGAGTTTCTTCTTATTTTAATAGAGATCATTATGAAAATAACAAGCTTAAAGTGCTTGTAACAAAAATTGATCACATAGAATATGTTGTTGTACAGACAGAATCAGAAGCTCTACTTCTTGAGAATAATTTAATAAAAAAATATCGTCCACGTTACAATGTAATGCTTAAGGATGATAAAACTTTTCCGTGGATTTGTATAAAGAAAGAACCCTTCCCTCGAGTTTTTTACACCAGAAATGTGTTTAACGACGGATCTGAATATTTTGGTCCGTATACATCCGTTTATATGGTAAAAATAATGCTGGATTTGGTTCGTCAGCTGTATCCTTTAAGAAATTGCAATTTAAACCTATCACAAGAAAATATTGATAAAAAGAAATATAAAACCTGTCTTGAATACCATATTGGAAATTGCCTTGCACCTTGTATTGGACTTCAAACAGAAGATGAATATAATATTTCTGTTGATCACATACGTAAGATTTTAAAGGGAAATATTCAGGA
>DAOUTQ010000229.1 GCA_030668615.1 Bacteroidales bacterium
AATAAAATGTGAATTAAAAGAAGCTCTTAAGTCGTTAAATTTATAAAATCACAGTTATGAAAAAGGATAAAACTAAATATATGGATACAGATGCATTAATGGAAAAAATGCAAAAAACAGATTCTGAATTTAAAACAATAGTAAAAGCCTTAAAAATAGTTTTTTTCGTGTTTATTTTTATTTACGCAGCGCTGTTTTTATTTAATCCAATAGAAAAAATGTCAACAATTTATCATAAGTTGGCAGGTGGGTGTTTTGTTTTAGCATTTATGCTTTTTACATATTATTTCAGGAAATCATATAAAAAGTATAAAGAAATAAATTATTTCGAACCAGTTAAAGTTGTTTTGGAAGATGCTGAACAGAGATATCGCTTTTGGCAAACAAAATCTTATAGTGTGGGAATTGGAATGTTATTTATTGGGGCTGGAACCTTTGTAATATTTTATATGGCTTTAATAGATAAGTTCACTTTCATGCAAATATTAATTGGAGTATTAAGCATTTATATTTTTGTAATTGGGATTAGTATTTTAATAGGATATTTTGCATGGGTAAAAGAAATAAAACCTGTTTGGATATCTATAAAAAGACTCTTGAAGGAGCTTGAAGAGTAAACAAGGAAGTTGTTCATACATCGATAAACCTGTCTGCCGACAGGCAGGCTCAATAAGACAACTTTTATTTTAATTGTCACACTGAGCATGTCGAAGTGTTTACATTAAATAATAAAATCCCCAAATCATTTGATCTGGGGATTATTTTTATCTTTAAACTTTTTACTTGTGTCTTGATTTCTATCCTTTAAAGAAAATAGCTTTAATAATATGATTAGCCATTTTAGGATTTTCTTTTAATCTACGTGTTGAATATCCGAACCATTGTTTTCCGTATGGTACATAAACTCTCATACGATGTCCTTTATCAAGAATTGACTGACGTAATTTAGGAGTAACACCATATAACATTTGGAATTCGTATTTTTCTTTAGGTACTTTTAAGTCTTCAATTAGTTTATAAGAACCTTCAACAATAGGCTTGTCGTGTGTTGCAATTCCAGGATAATATCCATTCTCTAAACAAAGCTTAATATCTTGTAAGAAATGTTCGTTTACTTCTTCGTATTTTTTAAAAGCAATTTCAGCAGGCTCAACATAAATACCTTTACAAATTCTGTAATTGTTTGGAGTTTCTTCAGTGTGAATGTCAGCTAAGTCTTTAATGTCCTGATGTGTACGTTTCATGTATGATTGGAAAACTAATCCTACATTTTTAGGGAATTCAGCTTTAAGTTTTCTGAATAACTCAATTTCCATATCAGTACATGGAGAATCTTCCATATCAACACGAATAAAGTTGTTATATTCAACTGCCTTTACAACAATCTGGCGAATGTAATTATAACAAGCATATTTGTCTATTAATAAACCAAACATAGTTGGTTTTACAGAGTAGTTTCCATCGATGTTTTCTTTCTCAACTCTTTCAATTAATTCGATGTACTCTTTTGTATTTGCTTCAGCTTGATCAAGGGTCTTGATAAATTCTCCTAAAATATCAATGGTAACCATGCAACCTTTTGAATTTAAATCTTTAGAAGCTTTAATTGCGTCTTCTACTGTCTCTCCTGCAATGTAAGGTTTTGAAAACAGCCATACGAACTTTTTAGGGAAGAATGGCAACATTGCTGCAATTAATTTATTAAACATATCTTTATGATTATTAGTTATTTAATTATGTTTTATTTTAAATATACTTACTTAAATATATTTGCATAATTAGGAATAATTTTTTCTAAAAAAAAGGAGAAATGTCAGGTTTTAAAACATATTCTCTAAAACACTGAGTTTAAACAATAAATCCTGCTTTTAAACAGCAGGATTTATTATAATATAATGTCTTTTTATCTAATACCAATTCTTCTTCAAAATGTCATATATAATGTGATGCCTTGAAGATTAGAACGGTATAATATCTTGATACTAAAAATCTAAATACTATTATTTACCAGCTTCCACCGGCACCTCCGCCGCCAAAGCCGCCACCGCCGAAGCCACCAAAGCCACCTCCGCCAAAACTTCCTCCTCCAGAAGAAAAACTGCCAAAACTTCCACCATGACTTCTGTTCGAGCTTAACATTCCCATTGCTATCCAGAACGGAACATTATGTCCAACTGCATAATGACGTGCACGCTTTGCTCTTCCAATAAAACTAAAGATGATTACAATAAGAAAAATTATTATTCCAGGAATAGCTGAACCGGCAGAACCTTTTGTTGCTTCTTTATATTGATCAGCAGTGTATTCACCTCTGGTTAATTCTATAATTCTGTTTGTTGCTTCATCTAAACCTTTATAATACATTCCTTGCTTAAAATATGGAAGAATATCATTGTTTACAATTCGTTTAGTAATAGCATCAGGAACAGCACCTTCCATGCCATAACCAGTTGCAATAAATACTTCTCCTTTTGAGTTTTGATATTTAGGTTTAACTAAAATTAAAATTCCATTATTTCTTCCTTTTTGACCAACACCCCAATGTTCTCCAAGTCCAAAAGCATATGAAGCAGGGTCGTATCCATCGAGTGATTTTACAATTGCTATTGCAATTTGCGATGATGTTTGATTACTGAAACTAACTAATTTATTTTCAAGTGCATTTTGTTCTTGAATAGTTAGAAAATTAGTATAATCATTAACAATTCGATTAGGTTTGTCAGGGAAATTTTGAGCTGTTGTACTAAATGATACAAAAGCCAATAAAACGATTAAAATATTTCTTATTTTCTTTCTCATAACCTTAATTCTCCTTCCCAAATGAAATTTCATCTGATAGTTCGTTTACATCATCTTTTTGATAAGGGAAATGCTCTTTTAAAGCTTGTCCTGCCATTTTAATTCCTGTGCTTAATCCAATATCAAACTCATCTTTCTTGAAATGATTGAGTACTGTTTCTTTTATTTCTTCCCAGAAATTGTCAGGAGTAACTGCATTAATTCCGGCATCGCCTAAAATTGCAAATTTCCTGTCATTAATTGATAAATAAAAAAGAACTCCATTTCGTAATTCAGTTTTATGTATCTCAAGTTTTTCAAACATATAAGCTGCACGATCTAAAACATCTTCTTTGCAGCTTGATTCGATGTGAAGGCGTATTTCTCCCGATGTATTTAATTCTG
>DAOUTQ010000170.1 GCA_030668615.1 Bacteroidales bacterium
AAAGGGTCGTCGACCCCCATAGATGATGGAGCAATAATATCTTGCATCTCCTTATTCTCAGACAAATATTCTTGAAGATAAGTATAATACTTTTGCCTAAGAATTAATTCTGCTTTCTGATTTTGAAGATTCTCCATATTTTGATAAGCCTGTTGAGACTGAAAATCGATATTCATAACTTTCTGAGACGACCTATAAACCTCAAGACGTTTTTCAGCACTTTCCAATGAATCAGAAATATTATTTATCTGACTATTTATAAAATCTATAGTATTTATCGCAATTTTGTTCTTTTTCTCAACACCTCTGTTTAAATATACTTCCAACAGTTTATTTAAATAATCAATCGATTTAGTTACGTTAGCACCATCGTAAAATATTTTTATAACAGAAGAATACTTTATATCTTCTATTTGAATTTGTTGAAACTCGTTTGTTAATGATTCTAAAGTTCTAAATTTAAATAGATATTCTTTCCCTCTTTCAATACTTTCAGTTTCGTTAATTCTAAATTTAAAATACTTATTAGTAAAATTCCCATCTTTTAAAATAGTGTCATTTATTTCAAAATCAGCTATGATGTCAACAATCCTATCTTCATTATACATATAGGCAATACATTCCTCAGATGAAGTCCAAATCCGAAAATCACCATTTTCGAGTTTTTTTAAATTAATATCTATCTCAGCTATTTGAATATGAGAAGAATCGTATTCTATTATAAATGGAGTTTCATTATATATTTCATTTATTCTATAGTTGTCTTTTTCAAAATATGAAACAAAAAAATTAAGTTCTTTAATTGTCCTTTCAGTTAGAAAATAAGAACTAAGTATCTCTATTTCATTTCTTAACTTATACTCAGCCATTGAGCTAAACGGAGAAACTGCACTTTGAATAATTGCATCAGGATCCATTAAAGTTTGCTCATCTTTAATCAACAATGTAGTTCCTACTCTATATATTGGCACAGAAGTTTTAATAAAAAAGACAGCAATTAATAATCCCAATACAAGAGAAATTGGGAAAACATACCAAAATCTTAAAAGCCTGTATATATAGGCTTTTAGATCAATTGACTCTTCTTCAAAACTTTGAAATTGATTATTGCTTATCATATTCAAAAAACGACAATTAAAACCCTAACTTAAAACAAACTATTATTTAAATAATGCTACTACTATTGCAGCAGTTGAAATTGTTGATAAAAAAATTGAATATGGAAAATTATCAAATGCAAATGATTTGCTTTTTAATGGCTCAATATATAAAACATCATTTGGCAACAAATAAAACTGATCTGATTGCAATACCCCGTTATCAGTTAAATCTAAATAATACATTTCGGAACCTGTTAAGGTTTGACGAATCAGCTTTACTTTCTTTAGATTTCCAAAGTTTCCATTACCACCTGCCTGAGCAATAGCCTGCAAAATATTAACTTGTTTATTTTTTATTATGAAAGTTCCCGGATTGCTTACTTCTCCTAAAACTGAAACTCTGTAATTTACCAATTGTACAACAACAGTTGCTTCTTTAAAATACTCATTAACTGTTTTTTGAAGCAATTCGTTAACTTCCTTAACCGATAAACCTTTAACATATACTTTATCAATAAATGAAAAATTTATATAGCCATCTTCTTCAATTCTATAACTATTTAAATCTTGGTATGTTGCGGTCATTGGGTTTGGAAAATCTGTTTGAAATAATCGGCTAGTTTTTTGATCAACACTATGTACATTTATATACAGTTGGTCTCCAGATTGTAACTTATAAGCCGTATTTTTATTATTTACAAAACCTGATGAAATATCTTCAACAGATTTTTCCTGCAACATCTGTATTTTTTTCTGTGAAACACATGATGAAAATAGGAAAGCCACTATTACAAATCCTGCAACAATTTTTAGGGTATAATTTGCTCTTGTTTTCATAATATCTTGTTTTAATTATTTTTTTAGTTTTTTGATAATTTTATTGCTTCTTTAATATTAATTTTTTGTCCGTTTTTGTAAGCCACAATAAATGCTCCATTAACACCCGATATTTTTTTCAGCTCTATAGCTTTTTGATATGATTTAAAATTACCAATCGAGTACTTAAACCAATCATTTTCTTCTGTTAAGTATACATTTGGCTCAATACAACAAATATTTTTTATTTGATTTACAGATAATTTCCCTGAGCTTGCTGCTATCTGAACTTTAAAAATCAAATCTGTATTTTTCGATATCCAGTTTTTATTAATTGTAGGGTCAAAACACTTTGGTGATTTCTTCGCTTCCAGCACATTCATTTTATTGTTTCCTTTAAATGCAATTACAAACGCCCCTTTTACACCACAACTCTTCCTTAATTCATTGGCATCATTAAAATTACTAAACTCACCAATGGAATATTTATACCAGTTATCTTCTTCAAATCTGCTGATTTTTTCATACCCAGAATAAATAGCATGTAATTTCTCAGACGATAACAATCTTTTATCAGCAGCAATCTGAATTTTGAATACAATTTTATTTTCAGATGTTGATACAAGAGGAACCTTACCTTTTTTTGCCAGATATAGAGGAATCTTTACACCATCTTTATAGGCCACTATAAACGTTCCTTCAGCTTTTACTGATTCTTTTAAATTTACAGCTTGTTCATAAGTACCTGATTTACCAATAGAATATTTATACCAACCTTCTTCTTCTATCATATCAATAGGCTCATCACCCTTATAAATATAGTCCAGTTCATTTTTCGACATTTTTACCCTATTGGCAGCTATCTGAACTTTAAATATTAAGCCTGATGGTAAATCTGATGCTATTTTATTTTTTTCGTAAACTGGTTTTTTTCTTTCGCTTTTTAAAGCAAACAAATCAACTTTAACACCATTCTTATAAGCTACAACAAATGCATCACTAACATTTAAAGTTTTTTTGTAATCATCAGCTTCTGAAAATGTGTTAAAATCTCCAATAGAATATTTACTCCAGCCTTCCTCACGAATCATTTCAACTTCTTTATTCCCATTATAAATTTTTCGTAATGTATTTTGAGATAAAGGTTTTTTATCAGCTGCTATCTGAACTTTATATAATATATCACTATCAATAGCATCTACGGATTGATCATATGATTTTGTTGTTACTTCTTTGAAATCATCTGATGGCTTATCATCAGATTTCAATGCAATATCTCTTGAGATTTCTTCAACGGTAGTATCTGTAACAACTGATTCTTCAGAAACCGGCTTTTCATCATATAAATATTCTTCCCAGGTACTTCTCATGGCTGATGAGCTTAAAGAATCAGAATAAAGCAGATTTTGAAATGCACTGACGGATAAAAATGAATCTTCCTGATTTATATAATCTATATATACTTTCAATAATTCTTCGTTAATAACGACTTTTTCATCATTTTGACCTGCATTTAACTTTGTCTGGTTTTCTGTTTCAAATTTCACGTTTCCTGAATAGATATCAACAACCTGATTTTGCTTATCCATACCTGATTTTTCGTGCTCCTGAGCACTTGAAAGTTTTGAATAACGCTCTTCCTTTTCACTTTTATCAAGTTTATATGCTTCATTTCTCAGCTTCTCAGCCTTATAAAATAACTCCTCAATCTGTTCTTCCATTAATTTTAATTCCAGAGGGATTTCGTTATGACCTAAAAATTTAGTTTTCAATTCAGGAATAACTTTTTTAAGCACACTATATTCAATGAAATTAGCCTCTTTCTGCATTTCCAAGGCTTTTAACTGATAGTCAAGCGCATTATTTTTAAGACCTTCTATTTTCTTGTTATTTTTAGGATCAGAAACATCATATTCGGCTATTTCTGAATATAAAGAATTTGCTTTATCGTTAAGTTTTTGTGCTTCCAGATTCAGTTTTTGTGCTTTTTCCAGCTTTTTTTGATCATCTTTATCAAAAGGAAGGTCTTCTGTAAATCCCATCAATAGAAAAATTGATGTAATCATCCAAAATATCATAAACCTTTTCGTTGCTTGATTCATTTTATAAAGCCAGCTTTAATTTAAAAGTATATATCGTAATATAACAACAATTACCTGTAGTTTAAATCATTATACAACACGAAATATACTAAAAACACAAGCAATTTACAAAATTAAAAAATCGTATCTGCTAAAAGTGATATATATCACCGTCTACATCAATCAATAACGTTCAAAATTTTTAAAGTTGCACCTTGTTTATTTTCCACATAATCTGAAGTAACCTTTCCTGCATGTATAATCTCATCTGGATGTGAAATAAAAAAATCTATTTTCTCTTTTAATTTATCGTATTCGGCTATTGAATAGGCCCCGCCTGCATTTATCATATCAACAGCTTCTTTAAATTTTAGGTAATTCGGACCAAAAAACAATGGCATTCCGAATGTTGCTGCCTCAAGAGTATTGTGAATGCCCTTGCCAAATCCACCACCAATATAAGCCATGTCGCCATATTTATAAAGAGAAGAAAGTAAACCAATGTTATCAATAATTAATACCTGAGCATTTAATATGTTCTCTTTATGTGCTTCAGAATATTTTAAGATATTAAAATTCGAATTAATTGATCTTATTATTCGGGCTATATTCTCTGGATGAATTTCATGAGGTGCAATAATAACTTTTATATTACTTTTAGATTCATTTAAATATCTAACTATTAAATCCTCATCGGGCTTCCATGTACTTCCTGCAATAAGCAACTTATTATCTCCCTTAAATCTTTCTATCAAAGGAAGATCTTTCGAGTTTTTAGCTATTGTATAAACTCTGTCAAAACGAGTATCGCCTGTTATGCTTACATTATTTATATGTATATTTTTCAACAGATTTGCAGATTCCTCATTCTGCACAAAAAAATGCTTAAAAAATGACAACATTTTTTTTGATCTCAATGCGTACTTTTTAAAAAACCTCTGATTTTTCCTAAAAATACCTGAAACCAGATACAAAGGAATTTCTCTTTTACCTATTTCTTTTATAAAAAAATACCAAAACTCATATTTAATAAAAAACACCACAGAAGGATTTACGATATTTATAAATCGTTTTGCATTTTTCGGTGTGTCTAGTGGCAAATAGAATATATAATCAGCCCCTTCATAGTTCTTCCTGATTTCATAACCCGAAGGGGAAAAAAAAGTTAGTAAAATTTTATATTCTTTATGTTTTTCTTTAAAAGCTTCAATCAGCGGTCTGCCTTGTTCGAATTCCCCAAGTGATGCACAATGAAACCATGCAATGTTATTATTAGGATTTAATTCCTGTTTAAGTTTTCTGAAAATTCCTTTTCTACCTTTAATCCAAAAGCGTGCTTTTGGATTAAACATAGATGCAATTGCTATTAACAAATAATATATTTTAATCCCTACGAGATAGAAAACAGTCATAAATTGTAATTTTAGATTACAACAACAAATTTAACGGACAAAAATCATTTTTTCACAAAAAAATTTTTCTTAAATCACATCACTCTTACATCATTCTGATTTTCTGCGACTTACTTCTGTTTTTTATTTTATAAAACATAGGACATCATCCATTCTAACTTAAAAAAACACAATATTTTTTATCATTTCCCTTGTATTCTAAAGATTTTTTATACTTTTAGGCATCGATTTAGAAATTTATTGATACCCTAACCCTAAAATTTAAACCCAAAGGTCTTCTTTCAAGAAGGCCTTTTGTTTTTAAACATTCCTCTCTAAAATTTCAACATTTCACAATTATTTCCGTTCTTTAATTGCTTATATTCTATATTCGTTAAATTTTTTGGTTTGCAAAAAGCAATTATTACTATATTACTTATTTTATTCGGTTTATACGGCAAATCTCAGATTACCGGCAATTTTCGTACAAAATCGTTAATTGTTTTAAGCGATACAATTCAGATTGATAGCATAAGTATCGTTCCCGGATCTGAAATAATATATAATAGTAACAATAGTATAATTAAGAGTAACGATTATAGTATTGATTATATCAATAGCTTATTAATTATCTCTGATTCAATAGCTCGTGAAAAAACACTATTCCCTATAACAATTACTTACCGAGTTTTTCCATTAAACTTTTCTGAATCGTTTTATAACAGGAAAAAAGAAGAAACAGTTTTCGTTGGACCTGTTTTAGCTTATCCTGATAGGGATAAAAACTACAAACATGATAATTTCTTAAACGATAACCTATTAGATAAAAGGGGAAGTATTTCAAGAGGAATTACAGTTGGAAACAACCAGAATGCGGTTATTAATTCGAACCTAAACATGCAGATATCTGGAAAGTTAAATAACGATCTTTATATACTCGCAGCCATTTCAGATGAGAATATTCCAATACAACCTGACGGAAACTCACAACAAATTCAAGACTTCGACAAAGTTTTTATTCAACTATATAATGACAAAACAAGTATTACTGCAGGTGATTTTGAAATAATTAAGCCCACAGGACATTTTCTTGTTTTAAACAGGAAAGTTCAAGGAGGTTTACTAAAAACAAAATTTAGTAATAAAAAACCAAATAATAATAATTTAGAATC
>DAOUTQ010000136.1 GCA_030668615.1 Bacteroidales bacterium
GTTTGTCTTCACTACTTAATCCCTTTTCGTACCAGCCAAGGATTGATTGTTCTCCACCCATGATGGAGTAAAAGTCCCAGTAGCTCAAGTTAAATTCTTCGCAAACTTTTATAATGTTATCATTAACTTCCTGAATATTTGGATTTAAATACTCCCTATTTTTCAGGTGATCGTTAGCAGTAATTAGAATAATTGCTGTATTTGGCGAAACATCCTGAATCTGATAAATCAAATCTTTTAAAATGTATTCGTGTTCTGTTTTCCTAAAATCAGCATCATAAGCTTCGTTTGTTCCGAGAGAAATAATTATCAAATCGGGATTAATCATCTTAAGATGTGAAGAAAAGTAATCGCATTGCAAATAGGATAGTGCTGTTGCTCCGTTAACACCAATAGTGTGATAGTTAATTTGCGACATTGTATTTTCCAGAAAAATACCATATAACTCAAATTGACTGTTTTCGGCTTGATTAATCTCGATAAAAATGGAATCTTCAAGGGTGGGTATTTCAATTAATGAATATCCATCGAATGTTTCAGCCTTTTTATTATTTATTCGAATAATTGCTTCTTCTTCTGAAGTGTGCAGGATTTTTATTTTGTTAAAAAAGTATTTTGCAGGATAATCATATTTAGAATTCTGCATTTTTATACTCATCGATGTTGATGTGTCTTTTGTTTGGACAGTAATTCCCGACAATCCTAATTTGCAGAACTTTTCTTTATCTATATTTTTACACCACTCCCAATTTCCTGAATATCTAACCTTAAAAAAGAAAGGATTATTTGTTTCTGCAATTGTGTATGGAAAAATAAAACCAGGAGCAGCAACTGAATCATTAGATAAATATTGGAATAACTGCTGTTTTATTTTTTCTGTTAAAAAACCTGCTTGTAAATGCGAATCGCCTATATGAACTATTTGTAATGATTGATTTTTATCTGACTTTAAGGATTGGAATTTGTGTATTAAAGGATTTATATTAGAATCATTTTCAGAACGAACAATTTCATTAATATCACAATTAATAAATGGAAGAGAATCGCAAAGGCTTTGACTCTTTACTGTTGCAGGAGTAAAGCTTATAAAACAGATAATTATATAGAGTTTAAATTTATTCATTTAAGGTTGAGGGTTCTTTAAATATTCGTTATAGTCATTTATTAAAGCTTCATAAAACATTTTGGAAATTACAACAGATCCTTTCCATGTAAAATGAGTAAAATCGGTTCTTGCAAGGGCTGGATTTGTATTTACCCATGCAGGCATAGAGTTTTTACCTCCCATTGCTTCGTACATATCCCAAAATGCACAATCGGCCTTAAACGCTGCATTCTTCTGGGCTTCACGTATTTTTTCAATGTTTGGATATGAAACAAATTGTCCATCTTTTTTTTGGGACATATCTGACACACCAATAACAATAATGCAAATGTCTGGTCTAAGGCTTTTAAGTGTTTTTAACTGCTTATAAAATTGCTTTTCGTAATATGAATAATCATCGATAATATATGGAACCAGATTAACACCAAATTGCAATATAATGAGCTTCGTATTTATTTTCTGATACATTGATCGTAAAAATGCAAGATCTGTTTTTGTAAAGTCAATACCACTGCTTCCGCGCAAAGGAATGTTGTCAACAGCAATACCTGAATGATCGTCAAGAGCAATTCCATAAATATCAGGACTGTCTTCACCTTTAAAACTTACAGTTATTTCATCCAGAGCTCCGTCAATATCCCATGAAATTGTATTTAGTTGCCTTGAAACAGGAATCATTTCTGCATCCAGAGTTTGATCTTTGTATTTTAATTCTGCAATAAAAGGACCTTCGTTAAATCCATAAAAAACTCTACATTGTTTAAATTTTCTTGTTCTTTGATAGGTTATATTTGATTTCCGAAGATTGATTTCACCAAAATACAGTGTGTTATCAATAGATGTCATGGGAGCAAATCGCCCAAAACTCATCAGAGCTCCTAATCTTTTATGCGAGATATTTTCATTTTTTATACTTTGAATAGTATATCTATCCCAGCTACCATTTAATTTAAGATCCATTGATAGGTTGGTTCCTTTAATGATTACAGGAGTAAACATTCCTATTCCTGTACCACCGAATTGTTTTTGTAACTCATTTCGAATATAGGAAGTTATCCGGTCTCCTTCTATCTGAGAATCACCGTAATGCAATATTCTTATAAGTTCATTCGATGTTTTAAGATTCTTAAGATGATTAAAAAAAGGATATAAAACAGACTTATTATTTTCCGGATATTCGAGATATTGCCTGATTGTACCAGGTTGCTTTTCAGGAAGGCTCGTTTCTAAAGAATCTTTTAGAATTAAACTATCAGGTATAATATCGGCTTTTAAAGAATCCGGTAAAATATGAATACTATCATTCAACTCTTTAATTGTATCCTCAATTATATCTTCAATGTTTTCTGCTATTTCTATTTTATGTTGAGCAAGTATTTCAGATATGTCAGCGTATTTTGATTCTTTAGGTGTATATAGGCTTTTTATATCAGGGAATTTAAAGATTAGATTCGAACCTATTTGAATGCCTTCTTTTGGGAAGATAAAGGAAAGCAAAGAAAGTACTATAAAGACAACAATTAAAAAGAGTAGAGTTTTATAAGGTTTCATTCAATTTGTACTTTCAATTTGATTCCTAAATATATCAATATTTCTTTAAAAATAAAGTTGTTAATTAATATTACGAATATATAACGTGTTAATAAGAACAAAATTCAAAAAGAAAAACTACCAAATAGGATTAAACTTTATATTTTGGTACTGTCTAATCAATTAGTATTTTATATACTTATTACTATTGCCATGAAGAGACTTATAGTTTTATTATTTATTGCTATATGTATAACCTGGTAGCACATGAAAGGAGTTCAAATAACTACATAAAATATATAAATCCTTTTGTCTGGGAAGCGACCAATATGCAATTGGCAGTCCTTTAGTAAAATTTGCAAGACTAATCTTGAGAACAGGAAGCAGATTATAATCGAGGTCGAAAATCAAAATGCAGAAAATGTTTATTTAGAAAAAGTGATCATTATTAGAAGAGAAGTTAAGGAGAATAATATTTTACACTGTGAAATAGCAAACGGTGGCAGGATAATTTTTCATATGACATCAAATCAAATGAAATAAAAGGGTTTATTTGTACCTTTACAGTTCTAATCTGAGGCAATTAACGCATAAAATCTAAAAAGATGAAAAAGTGTATAGCGATTATTTTCAGCTTATTACCTTTCTTATTGTTTGCTCAAACAAGTATTTACGATATTCAGTATACCACAGATGCAGGACCTGATGGATGGTCATATCCATCACCTCTTAAAGGTCAAACCGTAACTACCGGAGGAATTGTTACTGTAGCTAATTTTAATGGTGGTAGATATTTTATTTCATCTTCGGATGGAGGAGCATGGAACGGAATCTATATTTACGATAACAATTATTCACCAGCAGTTGGTGATAGTATTGTTATAACAGGTGAAGTGGTTGAATATAATGGAATGACTGAAATTTCTAATTTAAGTACATTTAATGTTATCAACTCATCAAATCCGTTGCCAATTGCAACAAATATAACCTCTGCTCAAGTAGCAGATGAAGCATATGAGGGTGTTCTTGTTGAGGTAAGTAACTGTTCTGTAACCGGGGTTTATGATAGCTATGGAAACTGGATAATTAATGACGGAAGCGGAGATTGTGTTATACGTGATGGAATTTATAATTTACAGAATGATAACTTCCCTTTGATTTTAGGATATCCATTTTCTTCTGTTAAAGGTATTGTTACAGATTATTATGGTGTTTGTTTATTGCCAAGATATAATGAAGATATCCAATCTGATCCAATTGCATTCATATTAAGTTCCGAAGATAAATATGTTGTTGGAGCAATTAGTTTTGAATTACCAATAAGAGTAGCTTTATTAAACCAATCTGAAAACATAACAAGTTACGAGTTAAATATGACCTATGACGCATCTGTATTTACTTATAACGGAAATGATAAAGTTGGAACATTATCTGAGCCAGGAACCATAACAGACAATTCAACAACAGGTAATATAAGTTTGAGCTTTTCCGGAAGTATTACATGCGATGACATATTAACTCTTGTAAAATTACAATTTACACCGATTACAGATGGTGATGGTAATTTACAGTTTGCGTCACCAATAATTAATGGTAGCGAAATAACTTATTTATCAGTAGGCACATTATTATCTGGATTAACAGAATGTGATACACCAACAGCAGACACTATAACAGTTGTTCAAAGGCCTGTATTAAATATTCCTTCAATTGTAGCTCCTGGTGAAACTCTTTTTATTGAATGTTTTGCATCAGAAACAACAACAGATTGGGATGCAGAGTTATTATTAAATGACATTACTGTAGAACTTAGTATTTCACAATCAGATTATGATTCTGATCTTCAAATGTGGACATTGCAGGCAGCTATTCCTTCAGTTGATTACTACGAATTGTATGATTTAAGAGTAACAGCTTCAGGGGGTATTTCTGATGATGTTATAAATGCAGTTAAAATAATTGATCAATATAAAGATGATTACTACTTTATTCAAATTACGGACACCCATCTTATTGGACATTCATTTTACGGAGATTCAGGATATGAAACAGATGAATCAGAACTGGATGATTTATATGAGGTTATAAAAGATATTAATTTGCTTAACCCTGAATTTGTTCTTTTAACTGGAGATTTGATTAATGAAGGCGAAATGGAAGATTTTGAATGTTTAAGACACCACTCCAAAACGGTTGAGTTATTAGAAAATTTTGAAGTTCCTGTTTATATTGTCCCTGGCAATCATGATTTAGGTGGGTGGGATGCTACTCCGCCTCCACAAGGAACATCAAGACAAGAATGGTGGCGCTTTTTTGGTTGGAGACAACGAGTTCCTCCGGTAAAAGAAGAGTTTTATGTTCACGATTATAGCTTTGATTATGGCGATGTGCATTATGTTGGAATGGAATCTTCGGATAATTATGATAAATACATGTTTGATGTTTATGGTGATAGAGGTTTTATTCCTTCGCAATTAACATGGTTGCAAAGTGATCTTGCCAGCGCAGGTTCAAAAACGAAAGTTCTTTTTTATCATTTTGATTTTAATAATGATTTAGATCTTACAACTTTAGGCGCTGATATGGCATTATGGGGTCATACACATTCAAATACGGATGATTTTACACATCCTTATAATATTGGAACAGACAATGTTTGTGATGGAACAGGTGCTTATCGTGTTATTAGAGTTAATAATGGGGGAGTTTTAACTCCTGAAAGTACTATTTATACAAATTCAACAGGTCAGAATCTGGATATTTCTTTTAGTGATGCAAATAATGGATCAGTTGATAGTTTAGCAGCAACAATTACCAATAATCACAATCAGGCGTTTAGTAATACATTGGTTAAATTTATAATGCCCGAAAGCGATAATGAATATACAATTACAAATGGAACACTTGTGCAAATAGTAAATTCGAATGGGAAAAACATTTGTTATGTAAATGTTGATTTAGAAGCAAATAGTGAAATTACTGTTAGTGTAAAATGGAATGAATTTCCTTCAACAATTATTTCTTTTGAAACAGAGGAAAGCCTGAAGCAAAATTTCCCAAATCCTTTTCAGCAGAATACTCAAATTGATTTCGAATTGGAAAAAAGAGCTGAAGTAAAATTACAAGTTTATAATTCAGCAGGTCAGCAAATTAAAGTGCTTGTCGATGAAATTAAAGATGTAGGGAAACATTCAATAATATGGAATGGAACAAATTATGCAAGTGTTAAAGTGAAAGATGGTATTTATTTTTATAAATATGTAGTTAATGGCATCCAAATAGCTACCAAACAAATGATATTTATGAAATAGTGTGAATTAAGTTAACCTTTAAGTTTAATTTTTATCATTTGACCAGCTTTAAGAGATCTTCCGCTTGTTATATTATTCAATTTCATTATGTCATCTTCAGTAACTCCTAAATACTTTTTGGCTATTTCCCAAATCGTATCTCCATAACGAACCTTATAATAAACATAGCTATTGTTCATAGGTTCTGTTTTGATTTCTTCAGTGCGTGTAGTTGTTTTTCCTATTCTTCGTTGTTTTTCTTCAAAAGAAAGAGAATTTATGTTTGCATATTTTGACGATGATCCTTTGGGAACATAAATATTTAATTTCTGCCCTACACGAATCATGTTACCACGTATATTGTTCCAGTATCTAATATCAGATGCCTTTACTCTGTACCAACTTGAAATAAAGCCTAAATTATCTCCCGATTTTACTGTGTAGATTAGTTTATCTCTGTTTGTTGGCTTTTGTGGCACATAATATGATTTTTGAGGATTTTTTATAGTATTATCGGCATTGAAATAAACAGAATCTTTATAATCGAGGATAGAATCTTGTAAATCAATAAAAGTTCCAATGTACTCTAATGGGATTGTTATTGGGAAACTGGTTCCTTTTGCAGGAATAATATTCTCTTTGTATTGAGGGTTTAAATCTCTTAATGCTTTTAAAGGTATATTAAGAACTTCTGAAACCTGTTTTAAATGAAGATTCTCTGAAATCAAAATAGTATCTGTGGCAATTGGTATTTCAGGATAAATAGGTGATACATTATGTTCTTTATAATAATTAAATGTATATGTAGCAGCTATGTATGCAGGAACATAACCACGAGTTTCTCTTGGTAGATGATAATAAATTTGCCAAAAATCTCTTTTTCCTCCGGTTCTTCGAATAGCTTTATTTACATTTCCAGGACCACAATTGTACGCAGCAATTACTAATGTCCAGTCGTTAAACATGGCATATAAATCTTTCATAAATAATGCAGCTGCATGCGCTGATTTTATCGGATCGCGACGTTCATCAACATATGAATTTACTGTTAAATCATACATTCGTGCAGTGCCATACATAAATTGCCACATGCCTGTTGCACCAACTCTTGAAACAGCTCTTGGATTTAAAGCCGATTCAATCACTGCCATATATTTGAGTTCTGTTGGAATACCATAACTTTCAAAAATCTCTTCAATTTTAGGGAAATAATAATCCGACAAACCAACCATTCTTCCAACACCTTCTCTTCTTTGTTTAGTATATACATGAATGTAATTACGAACAATTTTATTATATGATAACTCAACAACTGAAGGTATTCTTTGCAGCCTTTCAATATATACTGAATCATTGAATTCTGGTATAAGCTGAACAGAATCTTGGTTGTTTAATGTGTAATCAGTTTTAACAGCATTCTTCACATACCATTGATTTATCATACTATCAAGATTTGTATTAAAATCTGCTGAAAAGTTTTTTATATATAAAAGACTGTCTTTGCCAGGATTTTTACAAAAGCTTTGAAAAACTGATAATTGGGAGATTATTATAAATGAGATAAATATTTTTCGAAACATATTTTTTATTTTATTATTCAATTTAGATCAAAGCCCTAAATAAGCACAATTCAAGTACGTATTAAAACATATAAAGTTATAAAATGTTAAATCAAAAGGAAAATTGTATTGAAAAGCCGTAAGTGCTTTGATAGTCAATGGTTTTTATTAATGATGGCTGAACGTTCATAGAAACGTCTTTGGTTATTTTATAATCATATAAATGCGCATCAACTGTGGCATCAACCACATTTAACATATATACTGCTGCAAGAACTATTACATTTAAATCACGGTTTCGTTGATAATGTTCTTTAATTCGTAACAGTATATCGGTATTTGTATATCCTTCAAATTCAGTTATTTTTTCAGCAGCCATCAGTGCGTATGCATTTTTATATTTGTTGTAATTATCATTATTAAAATCGAAAGCATAAATAAATGCTCCTGTTAATCCATAAATAACAGGAAGTTTCCAGTATTTCTTATTATAAACTTGTCCAAGACCAGGAATCATAGCAGAATACATTGTTGCTTTATGTGCTGAATGGATTTTTACATAACTATCACTAACAGCTGAAGTATCATTCACGGTTGTAGGGTTTTGTGCATTCATAATTTTGAATGAACAAAACAGTATTATGATCATTATATACCTTGAGATAGTTGTAAACTTCCAGTTTCCCGGCATTGTTCTTTTTATTTGTTACCGGGTGTAAAATTATTTCATTTTGTCAATAATTCCCATTATTCTCTCTAAATCTTCATCAGATTTAAATGGAATAACGATTTTGCCACTTCCTTTATTGTTGCGTTTAAAATCAATATTTGACTTAAAGTGCTCGCTTAAGTGTTTTTGAAGCTGATCATATTCTTCAGGAAGTCTCACTTTTTCTTTTGAGTTATTCGTCTTGGGAGTATTTATATCACGAATAATATCTTCTGTTTTTCGAACAGATAATTCTTCATCAATAATCTTATAATAAAACTTAAGCTGTGTTTTTTCATTATCTATATTTACTAGGGCACGTGCATGACCCATTGTAATTTGTTTATCGCGTATGCCAAGCTGTATTTCTGCAGGAAGTTTTAATAAACGTAAATAGTTAGAAACAGTTGATCTTTTTTTACCAACTCTTTCGCTCATGCTTTCTTGAGTAAGCTTACACTCTTCAATTAAACGCTGATAACTAATTGCAATTTCAATGGCGTCAAGATCTTCACGTTGAATATTTTCAACAAGAGCCATTTCAAGCATTCCCTGATCATCTGCAAAGCGAATAAATGCAGGTATTTTATTCAGGCCTGCAAGCTGCGCTGCTCTTAACCTTCTTTCACCCGAAATGAGTTGAAATTTTCTATCATCAACTTTTCTTACCGTAATTGGCTGAATAATTCCCAGTTCTTTTATTGATTTTGCTAATTCTTCTAATGCTTCTTCTTTGAAAATTGAACGGGGCTGAAAAGGATTTGCTTCAATTCTATTAATATCAATTTCGTTAACGGCATCAGCGGTTACAATATGTTCTTGTCCTGCATCATCTATTAATGCTCCTAATCCTCTGCCTAATGCGTTTCTTTTTGCCATCTTTACTTATCTTATTACAATGTTTTATTCTACTATTTTTTCTGAATTTGAAATTTTGGTTTGGTCATTTCTTTGTAAAACTTCACGTGCCAGATTTAGATAATTAACAGACCCTTTGGATGCTGCATCATATAA
>DAOUTQ010000159.1 GCA_030668615.1 Bacteroidales bacterium
GCTGGCTCTATGATGGGATCAGGAGGTATGATTGTTATGGACGAAGATGATTGTATGGTTTCTGTAGCTAAATTCTATTTGGATTTTACTGTAGAAGAATCATGTGGAAAGTGTTCTCCTTGTAGAATAGGAAATAAACGATTATATGAATTGTTAGATCGTATTACTCAAGGAAGAGGTGAAATGGAAGATCTACAACGATTACGTAATATGAGTTATGTTATTAAAGATACCTCACTTTGTGGTTTAGGTCAAACATCTCCAAACCCAATATTATCAACATTAGATAATTTTTACGATGAGTATGTATCTCATGTTACAGATAAAAAATGTCCTGCAGGTCAGTGTAAAGATTTAATGACATATTTTGTTGTCGAAGAAAACTGTGTTGGATGTACTGCTTGTGCAAGAGTTTGTCCGGTAGGAGCAATTACAGGAGATAAGAAAGAAGCTCATTACATTAATCCTGAAATATGTATTAAGTGTGGTGCTTGTGAAGAGAGATGTAAATTTGATGCAATCATTGTAAAATAATAAATTTAGAACGATGAATAAAGTAAAATTAACTATAGATGATAAGCTTATTGAAGTAGCAAAAGGTACTACTATTCATAAAGCAGCCAAAGAATTAGGAATTGATATCCCTGTGCTTTGTTACATGAATCTTGAAGATTTAAATATTGAGAACAAACCAGGTGGATGTCGTATATGTGTTGTTGAAGTAGAAGGAAGAAACAATTTAGCTCCTTCATGTTCAACCGAAGTTTATGAAGGAATGGTTGTTCATACACATTCTATGAGAGTTATTAATGCTCGTAGAACTGTAATGGAATTCATTCTTTCTGATCACCCAAAAGACTGTTTAACTTGTGCAAAATCAGGCAACTGTGAATTGCAAGATATGGCAGTTAAGTTAGGTGTTCGCGAAATTCCTGGACAAGAATATGCAGAAATGTCTGAATATAAAATTGATTTCTCTCCTTCAATTATTAGAGATCTTGATAAATGTATTATGTGTCGTCGTTGCGAAATGATGTGTAACGATTTCCAAACAGTTGGTGCGCTTTCTGCATTTCATCGTGGATTTGAAGCCGCAGTTGGACCAGCATTCGAAATGGAATTGGAAGATTCTCCTTGTACATATTGTGGTCAGTGTGTGGCTGTTTGTCCTACTGGAGCATTAACAGAAAAAGATCATACAAGAGATGTTATCAATGCACTTTCAGATCCTACAAAAACAGTTATTGTTCAAACTGCTCCTGCGGTAAGAGCTGCTTTAGGTGAAGAATTTGGAATGGAACCTGGAACATTAGTTACTGGTGAAATGGTTGCTGCCTTGCGTCGTTTAGGTTTCGATCATGTTTTCGATACCGATTTCGCTGCCGACTTAACCATTATGGAAGAAGGTACAGAGTTATTAGATCGTTTAACGAAACATTTAAGTGGAGATAAAGAAGTTAAATTACCAATTCTTACTTCTTGTTGTCCTGCATGGGTTAGCTTTTTTGAGCATAATTTCCCTGAAATGACAGATATTCCTTCTACTGCACGTTCTCCACAACAAATGTTCGGAGCAATTGCAAAAACATATTTTGCCGAAAAAATCAATGTAAAAAGAGAAGATTTAATAGTTGTTTCAATTATGCCATGTTTGGCTAAAAAATATGAAGCTCAACGCGAAGAGTTTAAAGTTGATGGAAATCCAGATGTTGATTTCTCAATTTCAACTCGCGAATTAGCTCATTTAATTAAAGAAGCAAATCTTGATTTAAATACTTTACCAAAAGAAGACTTTGATAAGCCGCTTGGCGAATCTTCTGGTGCTGGTGTTATTTTTGGTGTTACAGGTGGTGTTATTGAAGCTGCTACTCGTACAGCATACGAAATACACACAGGTAAAAAACTTGACAAAGTAGAATTTGAGCAATTGCGTGGTTTCGAGGCTATTAGAAAAGCAACTGTCGATTTTAATGGCACTCCAATTAATATTGGTATAGCACACGGGTTAGGTAATGCAAGAAAATTATTAGAAGATATAAAAGCTGGAAAATCAGAATTCCATGCAATTGAAATTATGTCTTGCCCTGGTGGTTGTATTGGTGGTGGTGGTCAACCATTGCATCATGGCGACTCAAACATAATAAAAGCTCGTGCTAAAGCAATTTATTCTGAAGATTCCGGAAAACCAATCCGTAAATCTCATGAGAATCCTTATATCATTAAATTATATGAAGAGTTCTTAGGAAAACCAATGAGCGAAAAAGCACATCATTTATTACATACTTGTTATTTCGATAAGAGTAGAAAAATTGAAATTAGCTAGTTGAATATTTAAAATTGGAGGATTAATCAATGTCAAATATAAAAGTTAAAGTAAAAGAAAAGGACTTAATTAAGATTAAAGAAATTTGTAAGTCTTTTAATAACGAGCAAGGCGAACTAATAAATGTTCTTCATAAAACACAGGAGCATTTCGGATATTTGCCAGCAGAAATTCAGGAAGTTGTTGCACAGGAATTAGAAATGTCTGTTGCTAAAGTTTATGGTGTGGTAACATTTTATTCGTTCTTCACTATGTTGCCAAAAGGTAAATTCCCTATTTCAATTTGTACCGGTACTGCTTGTTATGTTCGTGGTGCAGATAATGTATTACAAGAATTCAAACGCCAGTTAGAAATCGAAGTTGGAGAAACGACTGATGATGGAAAATACTCATTAAGTTGTTTGCGTTGCGTTGGAGCATGTGGTTTAGCTCCAGTTGTTTTGGTAGGCGATAAAACTTACGGAAGAGTTTCTCCTGAAGGAGTTAAAGAAATTCTTGCCGAATATCAAGATAAATAATTTTAGGTTTTAAATAGGGTTAGGTAATTTTTGATTACTATCAGATTTTTCCAAAAAAAAAGCATCTCGTTTTCGGGATGCTTTTTTCTTATCCTCTTTTTTCAAAGAGGGAATTTTATGAGGATACTTTAGTTATTACTGTTTTCTGTTTTACTTCTTTTAATTCCAAAATAAATAGCAACACCACCAGTAAAAAACATCAATAAACTATATATAGCAGGAGTAATAGCAAATTCACTATTTCCGAGTAAAACCACTGCAATAGTTATTGCTAAAGTCCCATTTTGAATTCCTGATTCAATTGAAATGGATACAGCTCTTTTATCTATAATTTTAAATAATCTTGCAGAATAATAACCAACCAACATAGTTGCAACATTTAATATTAATGCTACTAATCCTGCTTGTCTAAAATAAGGAATAAGATTTTCTTTTTCTTTAATAACTATACCAATAATAATTAAAGCCATAATAAATCCGGAAGCTTTTCGCACAGGTTTAGCCATCTTTAAAGCAAAGCCTTCTTTGTATCGTCTAATAATCATACCAATACTAATGGGAATAACTATAATAGCAAATATTTGGATAATGGTTTCAGCTATATTCAACTTTACTACTTGTCCTTCATCCAGAAATTGTATTAGGGCAAAATTTATGATAAATGGAATAGTTAATATGGTAATAAAACTACTTAATGCGGTTAGTGAAACAGACAAGGCCAAATCTCCCTTTGCTAGGTGCGTAATTAAATTTGATGTTGGACCGCCCGGACATGCAGCTAAGATCATGATTCCAATTGCAATCTCAGGTTTTAACGGAAATAATAATGCAATAGAAAATCCAATTAGCGGTAAAATTATTAATTGATTTGTTAAACCAACCAATATTGCTTTTGGGTATACAAGTATTCGTTTAAAATCGTCAATAACTAACGATAATCCCATTCCTAACATAATAATAATAAGAGAAGAAGCCAGAATAATTGTTGAAACCTTATCCATAATTAATAGTTTTAGATTAAACAGCAATATAAAGATTATTTTTTATATAACGCTGAAATTAAATAATCAACAAGTTATACCGTTTATTATTCAAGTTGTCATATTTGTAAAAACAAATATGAATTGAATATGTAACGGCATTAACAATTCTAAACTTTAAATTAGATTTTAAATACGACATTTTGATGAAGAATTGGTATAACTTCCTGATCTCAGATTGCAACACATTCAGGTACAAAAAAAGCTGCCTCGAACCGGGGCAGCTTTTACTAAAGAAATCTATTTGTTATTTCTTTGTATACGTTATTGTTAATTCAGTATCTTCTTCATCTACACTTTTATACACAAATTTTGAATCTGTGAATTCTTCAAGGGTGTATGTGTTAGAATCTGAATCAGTTGAAATAGTAAGAATTTTAGCAGTTGTTAATGTCCATGTAATATCAATTGCTCCAAAAATATTAGTTTCTGTTCCTGTACCATCTTCATTGAAAGTGTATTCTGGTAATAATGCTTGCAATAAAGCAGAAGCAGTTACTTCGTAAACACCATTAACTTCAACTCTGGAAGATGACCAAGAACCAATAATATTGTCAGCATCAAAAACATTCTCATCTTCTTTATCGCAACTTGCAAAAGCCAGTGATAAAGCTAAAAATAGAAATAAAATCTTTTTCATTTAATTTGTTTTTTAATTGATTAATAAGACTGCGAAGATAATTTTTTATTTGGATATTGTAAACTGATTTAAAAAATAATTTCCGGTTGCATTTATCGGGATTCTAACATAATGCTCATATTAATTGTAGCAATTAGCTAATTTTGTAATTGTGACTATTATTTTAGTATCTTCAAGTGTTTAATTGAAAGACTATAAGTATGAAAAGAGCTTTAATTACAATATTTATAATTCTGTTTGCAGTTATAATACAAGCGCAGGAAGGACCCAAAACCAGCGAAGTAAGTACATACTATTTTATTCGTCATGCCGAAAAAGTAAAATCAGAAGATTCAAATCCTGAATTATCTTCCGAAGGTGAATTAAGAGCCGAGAGATGGGCCAAAATACTTGGAAATATTTCTATTGATGCAATATATTCCACCGATTATATCAGAACTCGAAACACTGCTTTACCAACTGCTCAAAGTCAGGGTTTGGAATTGATTCTATATCATCCGGGGAAAATTGATTATGTAAAATTTTTATCTGATACAAAAGGAAAAACTGTTTTGGTTGTTGGGCACAGTAATACAACTCTGGAATTTGTAAATAAGCTTATTGGAACTGAAAAATACAAGTTAATTGATCACCATGCTTATGGTAATTTGTATATTATAGAAATTACCGAAGACAATGTTATAGATAAATTGCTGATTATTAATTAAACGGTTAGAGTAAATTTAATGCTTCTCAATTATACCCAATGCTGCTTTTAGTCCATCGGCAGCACTTGAAATTATTCCTCCTGCATAACCGCTTCCTTCTCCAATCATATAAAGGTTTTTGAAGCCGTCACATAATCCGTTTTTTTCACGAAGAACCTGAATTGGAGAAGAGGTCTTGCTTTCTAATCCCAAGATATTTCCGGTTTCAAAACCTCTTATTTTACGACTGAATTCTTTCAGACTTTCACGCATCGATGTGCTTACTTCTTTGGGCAATAATTCCCAAAGTGGTGCAGGTAATAATCCTATTGGATAGCTGCTTTCTGTATTTCGAGAAGGAGTTTTTTTATTAATAAAATCTTGAATAGAGCAATATGGAGCTTTAAAACCATCGGAATATTCATAAAAGGATCTTTCCAGATTTTCCAGCCAATCAAGAGCTTCCAAAGCCGATATTTCTTTTCCAAGTAGCTTTTCCAGGTTTACACCTGCAACAACAGCTGCATTTGCAAATTTTGCATTACGTTGGTAAAGGCTCATGCCATTTACAATATTGATATTATCGTATGCCGTAGCAGGAACAATCATTCCTCCTGGGCACATGCAAAAAGTATACACCGGTAGTTTGCCATTTATATTCGAAGTAAGTCTATACTCGGCAGCTTTAACTCCTGGAATTTGTTTTTGTCCCCATTGAGCCTGATTTATAATTTCTTGAGTATGCTCAACACGCGATCCAAGTGCAAAATTCTTGGTGCGGAATTGCACTCCTTTTTTTATAAGCATTCGATATGTTTCATATGCTGAGTGCCCGGGTGCAATTAAAAATAAATCAGTTTCAAAGTCACCTTTATTTGTATGTGCTATTGTTACTTTACCTTTTGTAACCTCAATATTCTCAAGTGTGGTTTCAAAAAGAATTTCACCTCCAATTTCAATAAATTCTTTGCGAAGATTTTTCACAATAATTTTTAAGTTATCGCTCCCAACATGCGGATGTGCCATGTATAATATTTCTTCTGGTGCACCGGCTTTTACATAGCTTGATAAGATGAATTTTCGTTCCTGTGAAATATGTTTCGATCGTGATGTAAGTTTCCCGTCAGAAAAAGTTCCTGCGCCGCCTTCTCCAAAAGAATAGTTGCTTTTAGAATCAAATTGACCTGTTTTTTCAAAATTATTTATTCCTTCAGTTCTTTTTTCAACATCGGTACCACGCTCTATAATAGTAGTTTTAAATCCTGCTTTTTGCAGAGCATAGGCAGCAAAGAATCCTGCAGGGCCACTTCCTACTACAATAGCTTTTTCATTTCTCTTTTTGTATTGAATATTTAATTCAGGTATTTGATCAGGAGTTTCTCCTTTTATTTCTTCTGAAGTAATACTTATTGTTATAACCCAATGAATATTGGTTCTTTTCCTAGCATCAAGGCTTTTGTTTTCAATTGAGTAAGTAAAGTCTAGTATATTTAACTCTTTGCTGATTTTTTTCTTGAGTTGTTCAGGAGTAAAATCAGTAGGTAATTTAAGTGAAATCTTTTTGTAACCCATATTATTGATATTGTGAATGCAAATATCAGTGGAATATCACAATTATCAAAAACAAGCTAGTAATAATGTTGAAAAACAAATTCTTTTTGTAATTTCAAGCCTCAAATAATTGCATAATTTTAAATAATAATAATATGAAAAAAATTGTCTTTTTTATTTTAATAAGTGTAATGATGATTACTACATCATCGGCACAAAAAGGGAAAAAGAATCGATTAGAAAACCAAGCTGATTCAGTTAGCTACGCCATAGGAATTAGTTTTGCTTCCTCAATAAAGAATCTAAAAATATCTGACTTGAATCTGGAAAAAATTTACATGGCTATTGAAGAAGTAATGGAGAGTGAAGAAGCTAAGTTTACATTAAAAGAATCACAACAATTTATTCAGGCTTATATGACTGAGTTAAAGGAATCCCAGAAAATAGA
>DAOUTQ010000001.1 GCA_030668615.1 Bacteroidales bacterium
GCAATATGGAGCAACAGAAGGTGTTACGGAACTACGTCAGATTTTAGTCGACAGATATAATGTTGAAGGATTAAATATTGAATTAAAAAATCTTGTAATTACAACTTCATCTCAACAGGGTTTAGATTTATTAGCTAAAATATTTATTAATCGTGGAGATAAGGTAATTGTTGGTTTACCATCATATCTTGGCGGTTTGGGTGCGTTTAATTCTTATGGTGCCGAAATGATCGGTGTAAAATTCGATGATAAAGGAATGCGTTCTGATATTTTGGGAGAAAAACTTGAAGAATTAAAATCACAAGGGATTAAACCAAAATTCATTTATATCATTCCTGATTTTCAGAATCCTGCTGGTATAACTATGCCGGAATCAAGACGATTAGAGATTATTGCAATTGCAAAAAAATATGATATACTAATTGTTGAAGATAGTCCTTATCGTGAAATTCGTTTTGAAGGAAAAGCACAAAAAACAATTTTCGAGTTAGATAATTCTGGTCAGGTTATATTGCTGGGAACTTTCTCAAAAATATTTGTTCCGGGATTTAGAATTGGTTGGGTTGTTGCCAATGAAAAAATCGTTGACAAATTTGTAACTGCAAAACAATCAACAGATTTATGTACACCAACATTAAATCAAAAAATTGCTCATAAGTATATTGAAAAAGGATATTTTGATAAAAATCTGAAAGCAATCATAAATCAATATCACGAAAAACGTGATAACATGCTTAAAGGTTTTAGAGAATTTATGCCAGAGGGTGTTACTTGGACCGAACCTGAAGGTGGCTTGTTTCTTTTCATGACATTGCCTGAAAATATGGATGCTGAAGTGTTATTTAAGAAAGCAATTGATAAAAATGTTGCATTTGTTTTAGGAAGTGTATTTCATTGCGATGGTAGTGGCAAAAACACAATGCGAATAAACTTCTCATTTATGCCAAAAGATAAAACCACGGAAGGAGTTAAACGACTGGCAAAAGCAATTAAAGAACTGATGTAAAATCACAAAACTTCAAAAGGGCTGTTATTCAGCCCTTTTTTATTTCCATAAACAAACTACACTTATGTACATTTCATTATATTTGTAATTCAATTCCTGATATAGTGAAACTTTCAATTATAATAGTAAACTATAATGTTAAACATTTCCTTGAGCAATGTTTAATTTCTGTTTTTAAGGCTGTTACTAACATTAATGCTGAGGTTTTTGTTGTTGATAACAACTCTGTTGATGGTTCGTGCACAATGGTTAAAGAGAGATTTTCTAATGTAAAACTTATCGAAAATTCAGAAAATCACGGATTTTCGTATGCAAATAATCAGGCACTCAAACAAGCAACAGGCCAATACATATTGTTGCTGAATCCAGATACGGTTGTAGAAGAAGACAGCTTTGAAAAATGTATTCAATTTATGGATAAGAATCCCGATACCGGAGGATTAACTGTAAAAATGATTGATGGTAAAGGGAATTTTTTACCTGAATCAAAGCGAGCATTACCTACTCCTATTGTTTCTTTTTATAAAATATTCGGATTAGCCGGATTATTTCCCAAATCCAAAAAATTCGCAAGATACTATTTAGGCCATTTAAATAATGATGAAATAAATGAAATTGAAATACTTCCCGGCTCATACATGTTTCTTCGAAAAGAAACATTAGAAAAAACTGGATATCTCGATGAAGATTATTTTATGTATGGCGAAGATATTGATTTGTCGTACAAAATAACTAAAGCTGGTTATAAAAACTATTATTATCCGGAAACAACAATAATTCATTATAAGGGAGAAAGTACAAAGAAAGGAAGCCTAAACTACGTTTTCATATTTTATAATGCAATGATCATTTTTGCACGAAAACATTTCTCTGATAAAAATGCAAGAGCATTCTCTATACTCATAAACATTGCTATTTATTTTAGAGCTCTTATAGCTATTTTATCAAGATTTATTAAAAAGGCATTTATTCCTGTTATTGATATTGCGGCTATATTTTTTAGTTATTATATTGTAAAACCCATTTGGGAAAATTATAAATTCCAGGGAGATGGCCATTATCCTAGCGAATTTCTTCATATTGCAGTTCCTTCTTATATTTTAATATGGGTCTTAAGCATATGGTTTAACGGAGGATATTCTAAACAAATCAAAATAATACAGCTGATAAAAGCCAATGTAATAGGAACACTTATTATTCTTATACTATATGCTTTGCTACCCGAAAGTCTTCGTTTTTCAAGAGCTCTTATAATTATTGGAGCAGTTATTACTTTATTTGTAACAAGTTTAAACAGAGTATTAGCTCATTTTATAAATTTTCTACCACAAAAATTTAAGCGAAACAAGAAGCTTCGAATTGTAATTGTAGGTTTAATTAACGAAATAAGCAGAGTTGAAAATATTATTACCGAAGCAGAAATAAAGCCTCACATTATTGGTAAAGTAGCTCCTTCGGCTCAACTTCAAAGCGATTATCATTTTGGATCTGTGAATCAACTCGAAGAAATAATTCAAATCCATAAAATCGATGAAATAGTTTTTTGTGCAAAAGATATACCCTCAAACCAGATAATTTCAACAATGCTTAAATTATCTATTTTCAATATTGATTATAAGATTGCACAACCTGATACTTTATATATTATTGGCAGTAACTCAATAGAAACTGCAGGCGAATTATATACAATAGAATTAAATTCTATTTCAAAAATATCCAATATAAGAAACAAACGATTTTTCGACATTATCACTTCATTATTTATATTGATATTCAGCCCATTAATATTGCTTTTCTTAAAAACATCCTTTAAACCAATAAACAATTCTGTTAATGTTTTGTTAGGTTGTAAAACCTGGGTAGGATACTATAAAAAAAGTGATGTTAATACAACTAATCTGCCTAAAATTAAAGAGGGAATATTAACACCACTCGATTTAGGATCAAAGAAAGAACTAACAGAGTCTTTCATATATAATTCCAACTTAGTATATGCTAAAAATTATACTTTTTGGAACGATCTAAACATCCTTCTCAAAGGTTTTAAACAAATTGGCCGATAAATTACAGCCAATTATTTTACATAGTTTAAAACAAGTTTAAATAAATTACAATGGCAAAAACTGAAATTTTACTGCCTGCAATGGGAGAAGGAATTATTGAAGCAACAATTACAAAATGGTTAGTAAATATAGGAGATAAAGTTGAAGAAGATCAATCAATAGTTGAGGTTGCAACCGATAAAGTTGATTCTGAAATTCCATCTCCACAGGATGGTATTATTGAAAAAATATTATTTAATGAAGATGATATTCCCAAAATTGGTGATACAATTGCAATTATAAGCACGAATGGATCTGAAACAATATCGATTGAAATTCCAAAAGATAAACCTCAATCTGATATAACTGATAAAAAAATAGATCACAGTAATTCGAATAAAGATTTCGATACAGAGAGTAAAGCCGATGAAACTCAAAATACTCAAATCTTATCTAAAACTCCGGGAGGCAGGTTTCTTTCTCCATTAGTTAGAAGCATTGCTGATAAAGAACAAATATCTCCTGATGAGTTGGATAAAATAAATGGAAGTGGAAATACCGGAAGAATTACGAAGAAAGATGTCGTAAACTATTTAAGCACAAGAACAAATACCGGGATTAATGTAGTTTCAAATCCTATAAAAGATAAGAAGACCCCTGTTCAGCAAGTTGCAAAACCACAATTAAGTAAAGACCAGATTTATTCAGGTGGAGAGTATGAAATAATTGAAATGGACCGAATGCGAAAATTGATTGCAGAACACATGGTTATGTCTAAACAAATTTCGCCACACGTAACTTCTTTTATTGAAACCGACGTTACAAATATGGTTTCGTGGAGAAATAAAAACAAGGATAGAATTCTTGAAAAAGAAAATGTTAAACTAACATTCACACACATATTTGTTGAAGCTGTTGTTAAAGCATTAAAAGATTTCCCAATGATTAATGTTTCAGTTGATGGTGATAATATTATAAAAAAGAAAAACATAAATATTGGTGTAGCAGCTGCTTTGCCGTCAGGCAATTTAATTGTTCCGGTAATTAAAAATGCTGACAGACTTAATCTAATTGGATTAGCAGCAAATGTAAACGATCTTGCATCAAGAGCTCGAGAAAACAAATTAAAACCTGATGAAATTCAGGGAGGAACATTCACTATTACAAATTTCGGAACTTTTGGAAATACAACAGGAACACCAATAATCAACCAACCACAAGTAGCCATATTAGGTGTTGGTGTAATTGTAAAAAAACCAGCAGTTATTGAAACTCCAACAGGTGATGCAATTGCCATTCGTCATAAAATGACATTATCTCTTGCATACGATCACAGAGTTGTTGATGGTGCTTTAGGAGGAATGTTTTTAAAGAAAATTTCTGACTATTTGGAAGATTTTGATATCAAAAGAAATGCTTAGAAATGAGTCAAAACACCAGTAACAAACTGGTGTTTTGTTTTTTAAATAATTCCAGTTTTATTAGAAAAATTAACATAAATTATTACATTTGTTTTCACGTGTAATAATCAAAAACGCTATGAAACATCTTTTAATAGCACTATTTTTTATTTTTTCATTCACCTCTCCTCTGCAATCTCAGACAAAAAAAGAATTGAAGCGATTGTATATAAATGGGGAGTTTTCATTGATTTATAAAGAATATCGGGAAGCCTTACCTTCCGTTACTGCACTACATGATGCAGGAAGAAGAGATGCAAATATTAAGCACAGAATAGGATTATGTTATCTGAACATTCCAAATCAAAAAGGAAAATCAATAATTTATCTTGAAGATGCAACCGAAAATATATCATTAGATTATAATGTTGGACTTTATACCGAAAGAAATGCTCCTATTGAAACGTATTTATACCTTGGAATAGCTTACAGAGTTACAAGACGATTAGAAGAAGCAATTGCTGCCTTTAATAAATACAAAGAATTTCTAAGTTCTGGAGATGAAGAAAAAATAAAAATTGTTGAAGCAGAAATTACTGCATGTAAAAATGCTCTTGAATTAAATAAAATTCCAACCAGTATTATTGAATCTAATTTGGGTAGAAATATAAACAGTAAGTTCAATAATATAAACGCCTTGGTTTCTGAGGATGAAGAAACAATTGTTTTTGTTAGTGAATTAAGATTTTACAACGGGATTTTTTCATCAAAAAAACGTGATGGGCGTTGGTTACCTGCTAGAAACATTTCTCTTGACTTTAACTCAGAAAATCCTTTAATGCCAGTATATCTTACTAAAGATGGGAATACACTTTACTTATCAAGTAACGATAATGATGATTTTAATATATATGCCAGCAGGTTTGTTGATGGTTTATGGCAGGAACCAGAAAAACTTAACAGCAATATAAATTCTCCGGCAGACGAAACACACGCTTGTGTTAGCGATGATGGAAAAACATTATACTTTACAAGCAATCGTAGGGGTGGTTTTGGAGGTTTTGATATTTACAAATCGGAAATTGATGTAAATGGAAATTGGCAGGAAGCAGTCAGTATGGGAGGAACCATTAATTCAAGTTTTGATGAAGCTTCTCCTTTCATAACTGAAGATAATAAGTCATTTTACTTTTCGTCACAAGGACATTTTAATATTGGAGGATTTGATATTTTCAAATCTGAAAAACCAGGAAACGGATGGACGAAACCTGAGAACCTCGGATTTCCTTTTAATACTACGGATGATGACATATTCTTTTTCCCATTAAAAAATGGAGAAATTGCCTATTATTCTAAATTCAAAGAAAGTGGGTATGGAGAAAATGATATTTACCGTATTCAGATTTTTGAAAGAGAGAATATTCCTGAAAAAGAAAAAGAACTTAATATTCAAAATGAAAATACCTCAAATAATTAGTTAAAGAGTTGTCTTTTCTACATTAAAAATATTTTATTGATTGCTATTTTTTCTTAAGATTATCAGCTTCTGCATAATATTTTCATTATTTTTATATAATTTCGCTTAAGATTATGAAAATTAATATGAAAAAGGTTTTTATACTTTTAGTTACAAGTCTATTTTTAATTTCAAATGTACCTGCTCAGGAATATTATGAATTAGAAGAATTATTTTTGGATGCAGACTCTTGGTTTTCGTACGAAGACTACGAAGAAGCCGTTCCTTTATTTCTTAGGGTTCTTGAATCTGATTCATTGAATTACAATGTAATGTACAAAATTGGCTTTTCATACTTACATATTCCAGGTCAAAAAGCAAAATCAATTTCATATCTTGAAAATGCTATACAAAAAACAACCGATACATACCGTAATAATACCTATTTAGAAAAACTGGCTCCGGTTGATGCTTTATTTTACCTCGGGAATGCATATCTAGTAAATAATAGAATTGATGAAGCTATTGACGTATATTCCGGTTTCCAGAATGCAATTACCAGAACTAAAAAACTGGCAAATAAAGACATATATGACACCGATTACCTTAACAAACAATTTGATGCTTGTCGTAACGCTTTACAATTTCAATATAAGCCGGTTAGTTTTATAGCAAGTAATTTAGGAAATCAAATAAATACAAGATTTAATGAATTTAATGCTGTAGTATCTGGAGATGGAACATCACTTGTTTTTACTGCTTCGCTTCAATTTTACGATGCAATTTTTTATTCTAAAAAAGACAGTAACGGACAATGGGGATATCCAATGAATATTATGGGACAACTGGGCATAGATGATAATAGCGCTACTACAGGATTGTCGTTTAACGGAACAGAGTTATATATATACCGTGATGATAATTTTGATGGTAATATCTATGTTAGTTACTTTAAAAATGGGATGTGGACAAGAGTGAAAAAGTTAGGCGAAAATATAAATACTAAATATTGGGAATCTCATGCTTCTTTATCACCAGACAATCAAAAACTATACTTTGTAAGTAACCGTGCTGGTGGTTTTGGAGATCTTGACATTTATGTTGCTCAAAGATTACCTGATTCAACATGGAGTGTTCCTGAGAATTTAGGAGGAAATATTAATACACGCTGGAATGAAAACACACCATTTTTAACTCCTAATGGTAAACGATTGTTTTTTAGCTCAGAAGGACATCAGGGAATGGGTGGTTACGATATTTTTTATTCCGAGAATAATGGAAGCGACTGGAATACACCAGTAAATATTGGTTATCCTATTAATTCTACCGATAACGATATTTTCTTTGCACCAAACAAGAATGGCAGTTTCGCATATTGCTCACAATTTTCAAAAAAAGGTTTTGGAGGTCAAGATATATATCAGTTTCAATTATTAGACCTGCCTGGTTATAACAACCTTATTGTTGAAGGAGTTGAAACATTTGACAATAAAGAAGACAGAAATAAAAAAGATTTTAGCATAAATATCATTAATAAAGCGAATCAGGATACTATTGCTGTATTGAAACCTGATAATGATGTAACAGAGTATCAATATCAAACTCCACTAGGATTAAATCATTTAATATATGAGAGTTTGCAAAACGATGAAACAGGTAATCAGTTTTATATATCAAAATCATATGATATAAAAGAAGTTTTTCTTTCTTCTTTAATTCCTGATGAAGAAATTGAGAAAGATACATTACCTGAAATTAGTGCAGAAAAATCATTCTATGCAATAGACGGCGACGATCGTAATATAAAAATCAAATTATCTGTTCAGAAAGGAAATAAGCTATTTGTAAATACTTTTTATAAAGATGAATTAATTAATTCTGAAGAATTCAATATTGATAAAGAAGATTTTATATATGAGTATAAGCCTCTTGAAGGTGAAAGTATTATAAAATTTAAGCTGGTTGATAAAAACAATAATGTTAAAACAGAACAAGTAACTGTATCATATATACCTAAAGATTTTATAGCTGAATTGAACATTGATGAGAAAATTGTAATACTTTCCGAAAATGGCAAAAAAAGTGTAAAAATTAAACTTTCTGTTGAAAAAGGTTCTAAATTATTTGTAGAAACTTATGTTGACGATAAGTTAATCAATAAGGAAAGTTTTAATATTAATAAAGAAAGTTTTGTTTACGAGCTGGAACCTAAAGGTGAAAAAAGCAAGCTAAACTTTAGACTCGTTGACAAGCATAACAATGTTAAAAACGAAGAAATTATTATATCACATACTCCTGTAAATGAAGACTTAGCAAATATTCTCTCTGATGTTAGCTCATTTGACAGTCATGATTTCAGGACTATTATAGGAATGAACGAAATCAAATCAGCTACTTCAGTTGAAAATCTTATTTCTCAGATTTATGCTAAAGCTGCATCTATGGGATTATCAAAAGAACAAACACAGGCATTAATTATTGCATTAGCAATTAGCTCTACAGATAATACCGAAGAGTTTTTAAATAAATTATATCAAATTTCGGATGGTGATTTAAATACTGTATTAAAAGAAATGAGCTTAAATAAAGCTGATTATAAGAATAATTTATCCGTTGTTCAAAATCTGGAACGTGAATCAGAAACACATAATTACAATAATAACCATATCATAAGTTTACTTGAAAAGTATTTATACACTTCTGGTATATCTACAGATGTTTTACTAGCGAAACTGGAAGAGATCCTTAAATCAGATATCTCAGGATTATTAGAAAATATGGGTGCTTCTGCAATCGATATTGTTAGTATCGAAGATTTTAAAACGTATTTACGAAATAAAAATACTTACACTGAAACCGAGCTCAACTATATTTTTGCTTTACTTGAAGGAATGAAAATAACTTCAAAGGCTGCTAAAGATGCTGGATTAGATGTGAAAGAAGATAAAACACTTACTAAAGATACAGATAAGGCCACAAGTAAATGGATGATCCTATATATTAGTATTGCCGGAATTCTTCTTGGAATAATTATTATATACTTCAATCGCAGAAAGGATAAAGCAAACAAAAAAAGAAGAAGATAATAAGTTGTTTTTATTGGTATTTTTTATTTAAACTAAGTAACTTGCTTTGCTAAATTAACTTATTTTGATCGAGTTATGAGAAAAGTAATTTTAATCACGTTTATTACTATTATCGGGAGCTTAACAGCATTCTCTCAATACAAAAGTGCGCTAAAAGAGGCATTCTACGAAGCTGAATATTATATTCTATACGAAGACTACAATGAAGCTCTGGCACTATACCTTAATCTTTTAAATGACGGGCTTGATAATGCTTATATAAATCATAGAATTGGTGAATGTTACTTGCAGATTCCTGGCCAAAAAAATAAATCAATTCCTTATTTAGAAAAAGCATGTAATAATGTTACCAAAGTTATAAAAGAAGGTACTTTTAAGGAGACTAATGCACCAATCAGAACAATTTTTTATCTTGCTTGCGCATATCAAATAAACAATGAGCTTGATAAAGCAATAGAAACATTTGAGAGTTTTAAACAAACACTTGCTGATAATAAAATATACAATACCGATTATATTGAAAAACAAATCCAGTCTTGTGAAATAGCAAAAGAATTAATAAATAATCCTACGGAAGTAAAAGTAAGTAATATTGGAGATCAAATAAATGATGGGTTCCCAAATATCAGACCCGTTATTTCTTCTAGCGAAAATTGCATGGTATATGTTTCTAAGTTAAAATTCTACGATGCCATATTTTTCACAAAAAAAGTGGGTGACGAGTGGACATCTCCGATAAATATTACCCCTGAACTAAATTCAGATGGTGATTATTACTCTTGCTTTTTATCAAGTTATGGAAAAACACTGCTCTTATATAAATATGATGGTTATAACAGCGACATTTACATTAGTCGTAGAGTAATAAATGAACGATGGACAACTCCGGAAAAATTAAATAAACACATTAATTCAAAATTTCAGGAAACATTTGCTTCACTGTCTAAAGATGGAAAAACTATTTATTTTGTAAGTGATCGTAAAGGAGGATATGGAGGAACTGATATATATAAATCTGTTTACAATGAAAAAACGAAAGATTGGGGTGAAGCAATTAATCTGGGAAGTGAAATTAATACTCCTTTAAATGAAGAAACCCCTGTAATGAGCGAGGATGGTAAGAAGCTCTTTTTCAGCTCACAAGGTCATTATAACATGGGAGGATTTGATGTGTTTTGTGCACAAATGGATGCAAATAACAACTGGACAAAACCAAAAAATTTAGGTTATCCGATAAACTCCACAGACGACAACTTATTTTTCTTCCCTGTTGGAGATGGAACAAACGCATACATTTCCAAATTTGATCAAAATGGATTTGGACAGGAAGACATTGTAAAACTCGAAATTACCTCAAAATAGATAATCTAATAAATCCGATACAAACTTGTATATACTTAAAGGGGAAATAACAAAATTAAGAGCTATTGAGCCTTATGATCTGGATATTATCCATAAATGGGAAAATGACAGTTCCATATGGCATTTGAGTAATACAATTACACCATTTTCTAAAAATATAATTAAACAATTTATTGATAATTCGCATTTAGATATTTTTCAGTCAAAACAGGTTCGTTTAATGATTGAAAAAAATAATGGAGAAACTATCGGCACTATTGATTTGTTCGACTATGATCCTCTACACAAAAGGGCTGGAATAGGAATATTAATTGCTGAAAAGGAAAACCGTGGAAAAGGTTATGCATCAGATGCGCTGGATGTTTTAATTAAATATTGTTTTTCAGTACTTCAACTTCATCAGTTATTTTGCAATATAACCGATGATAATTCAGAAAGTATAAATCTCTTTACAAAAAAAGGATTTCAGTTAATAGGAACTAAAAAAGACTGGTTATTGTTTTCTGACGGAACAAAGAATGAATCTATGTATCAACTTATCAGTAAAAGCAGTTAAAGCCTGATCGACATCAGATAAGACAGTTAAATATTGCCTTCCCTGAAAAGCCTCCGTTTTTCAAGTAATGTTTTAGTTTGGTTCAGTTTTTGCGTCTAAATAGTGAACAACTAAAACATATAGCCATGAAAAAACTCTTATTATTAACCTCAATGTTACTTGTAGTCCTTTGTGCTAAATCTCAAACGATTACATCTATCGATTTCTTTAAATGGTCCGATCCGATTACTTATGAATTAAGTCAAGAACCATATATATCAGGATACGGATATTATAGTGATTCTCTTTCTAATGTTTTTGAAAATAAAGATTTTTACGAATACAATAATGAATACTATTGTATTGAAAGCTGGGCAGATTATTACTATTGGTATACTAAAAAATATTGGCATCTGTTCGATAATCCTGCAGTATACGAATATTATTACTGGACCAAAAATGATTTAGGAATGGCATCTTATATTGCCAGTTACAGATATCGTGGTGAATACTACCCGTCTACGATTAAATTAATATTCAAAGATGAAACTATTCCAAATCGATTATCATCTAATAAATTTATTGCAATAAACGATCGACAAATAAAACGAATGAAAGATCAAAAACAATATCCCAAAATCGAAACGAATCAAAAAATGCCTAATCAAAGACCTGTAAGTTATAGTGATAGAGGAATTAATTCTAACAGCGGAAGAAGAACAAGCGTTCAACCGGCTACTCGCTCAACATCAGTTGTAACAAGCAAACCTCAAACTCAGAGTAATCATTCTAAATAATCGAATTCTATACATCTCGCATATAATAATTATTTTATATGTGAGATGTAATTTTTCATCAAGAAATAATAACAAATTCTGGCACCTCTTTTAAGAAGAGGTATTTTTGCTTTTCAGAATCTATTTTACAACAATAGTGTTCCAGACCATTTGTAACAATTAAAAAACTAACATTTAGTTTCATATTATATCGGGCAATCTGATCAAATACCTTTTGATCAATCTTCACACTTGCAGCTTTACATTCAACAACTAAAACTGGATTTCCTGTTTTATTATAAACAACTGCATCACTCCTTTTCGATAAATTATTGAGTTTAAATTCTTTTTCAACAAAAATTAATGAAGCAGGATATTTTTTCTCATCGACCAAGTATTTTAGAAAATTTTGCCGAACCCATTCCTCAGGAGTTAATATCACAAATTTCTTTCGAATAAAATCAAAAATGTATTTTCTTTGCTCTATTAATTTTATATTAAACGAATAAGTTGGTAAATTTAGCTTCTCCATATCTAACTTATAATTCTGTTTATAAAAATAAGAAAGATAAAAGATAAAATACTACTACATTATGAAAACTAAAGACGAAATAGTAAAAAACTGGCTACCCCGATACACTGGATGCCCTTTAGATAAATTTGGGGATTATATATTATTAACAAACTTCTCACATTATCTTGAATTATTTGCAGAATGGAATAATGTTGAAATATTTGATCCTGCAGCAAATATGCAATGTGCTACTGCTGATGGTGTGACAATGATTAATTTCGGAATGGGTAGTGCTAATGCAGCTACGATTATGGATTTACTAAGTGCTATTAAACCCAAAGCAGCTTTGTTTTTAGGAAAATGTGGCGGATTAAAAAGAAAGAACGAACTAGGAAACTTTATTATTCCAATTGCAGCTATAAGAAGTGAAGGTACATCAAATGATTATCTACCACCTGAGATTCCTGCTCTTCCTGCATTTAAATTGCAAATGGCTGTTTCCGCGGCTATCCGAACCCATAAAATGGATTATTTTACAGGAACAGTTTTAACAACCAATAAACGTGTTTGGGAATACGACGAACGTTTTAAAAAATACTTACAAAAAACCAGATCAATGGCTATTGATATGGAAACTGCAACTATTTTTACCGTAGGTTTTGCAAATGAAATACCAACAGGTGCAGTTCTGTTAGTTTCTGATCAACCAATGATTTCATCGGGTATTAAAACATCGGAAAGTGACGAGCAGGTTACAAAAAAATATGTTGAAGCTCATGTTAAAATTGGTATCGAAGCTTTAAAAGAAATTAAAGAAAATAAGGAATCTGTTAAGCATTTGCGCTTTTAAAGTGATTTTAATATGAATCTCGATCAAATTTTTTCTGACTTAAAAAATAAAATATATAAGCCAATATATTTCTTGTCTGGCGAAGAACCGTATTTTATTGATTTACTTACAAAATATATCAATGAAAATGTTTTAACCGATGCAGAAAAGTCTTTTAATCAGACAGTCCTTTATGGAAAAGATACAGAAATTCATACTGTTATAAATTCTGCAAAACGATTTCCGATGATGGCAAATCATCAGGTCATAATTGTTAAAGAAGCTCAGAACATAAAGAATATTGATGAATTAATTCATTATGCTAACGCACCTTTAAAATCAACTTTATTAGTTATTAACTATAAGTACAAAACGCTTGATAAACGTAAGAAACTTTACAAAGTAATTAATGAAAACGGAGTGCTGTTTGAATCAAAAAAACTTTATGATAATGAGGTTCCGGGTTGGATAAATGCTTATCTGAAAAATAAAAACAAAACAATTGATCCTGGAGCAGGAATGTTGTTAAATGAATACCTTGGTAATGATCTTAGTAAAATTGCAAATGAACTTGATAAGCTTATTATTACTCTGCCCGAGGGTGAACATAATATAACCACAAACCATATTGAAAGAAATATTGGAATAAGTAAGGATTATAACAACTTTGAATTACATAAAGCATTAACACAAAAAAATGTTCTAAAAGCAAACAGGATTGTTAACTATTTTAGTCAGAATCCAAAAAACAATCCTTTTACTTTAACTATTTCAACATTATATCATTTCTATAGCAAAGTTCTGGCATATCATTTCTTAAAAGATAAAAGAGACAGGCGAAATGTTGCGGCTACACTTAAAGTAAACCCATATTTTATTGGTGATTATGAAAAAGCCGCAAAACAATACAATCCCAAAAAAACGGTAGAAATAATCAGTCTGCTTCGAGAATATGATCTTAAATCAAAAGGTTTTAATAATGTCAGTACATCTCACGGTGAACTTCTTAAGGAGTTAGTTTACAGAATTTTGCATTAAATATTACAGAATGACCATTTTACTTATTGTAATTACATCAGCAATTTCCATTTTAGCATTTAATAGACGGGATATATTTGATAAACTTCAGTTAAACCCATATGCCGTATATCATAAAAAAGAATGGTACAGAATAATATCTCACGGTTTTATACATGCCGATTGGGTTCATTTGTTTATTAATATGTTTGTTTTGTTTTCGTTTGGAAGTGCAGTCGAGAACATTTTCAAACAACTTGCAACGGAAGGTATAATAAAATCTCCTGTCTTATCATTTGTAATACTTTATTTTACAAGTATGATATTTGCTACTGTTACAAGTATTAAAAATCATAAAGATGACCCTGGGTATAATTCTGTTGGTGCTTCTGGTGCTGTTTCTGCGATAGTATTTACGAGCATATTTTTTCAACCGCTTGCCAAATTATATTTTTATGCTGTTATTCCAATACCTGGAATTGTTTTTGGCATTCTTTATTTGGCGTATTCACAATATATGAGTAAGCGGAATAATGATAATATTAACCACGATGCTCATTTTATTGGTGCCGTTTTTGGTTTTCTTTTCCCTCTTATTTTAGAACCTAAATTGATTAATGTATTTTTGGGTCAGTTATTTAATATTTTTTAAATTAAATTATGAATAAAGCTGTTTTTCTTGACAGAGATGGTGTTATTAATTTCGATCCGGGAGATTACACTTACAACCTGAGTGAGTTTAAATTGAACGATGGAATAATAGAAAACCTTAAACGTTTATATGACAATAACTATCTTTTGATACTTATTACGAATCAAGGTGGTATTTCTAAAAAGCTTTATTCGCACAAAGATGTAGAAGTAATACACGCGTATTTAGCCGAAGAACTTAAGAAAGTAAATGTTCAGTTAGCAGAAATATATTATTGTCCTCATCATAGTATAAATGAGGAATGTATTTGCCGAAAGCCAAACTCTCTGATGATTGAAAAAGCACTGGCACGTTTTGATATTGATCCTAAAAAATCATACATGATTGGTGATAAAATGCGAGATGTAGAATGTGCTGAAGGAGCCGGAGTGAAAGGCATTAAAGTGGAACTTAACAAGAATATTAATAAATATGTAACCGAGATTATCTCGAATGGCAGTTAATTCTTTCATATTACATAATGGTGAATATCATTTCAAAGATGAGTTTGGCTTAAGCTTTAACAATAGAGCTTTTTGCTATGGCGATGCTTTATTTGAAACAATGCATGCAAATGGAGCTGAAATTCATTTCTTTGAAGATCACATGATTCGTTTGAAATATGGAATGAAGATGCTTAAAATGGAAATTCCATTGAAAATTGAATCAAATCTTCTGGAAAAAGAAATCATTAAATTATTACACAAAAACAAACTCTACCAAGGTGTAAGAATTCGTTTAAGCGTTTATAGAAATGATGGCGGGAAATATACACCAGCTGATAACAGTGTTTCATACTTAGTTGAAACAGAGTATATCGAAAATGATCTTTATTCTTTAAATCAAAAAGGATTAATTATTGATATTTACAATGAAATTAAAAAACCCATTAATTCTTTTTCAAATCTGAAAACTTCAAATGCATTGCTACCAGTAATGGCTGGTTTATATGCTAAAGAAAAAAAATTAGACGATTGCATTATATTAAATGAAAATGGGAATATAGTTGAAGGTATAAGTTCAAATATCTTTATAATAAAAGGCGAAACGCTTTGCACTCCTGCATTAAAAGATGGGCCTGTAGCCGGAGTAATGCGTAAGCAAATCTTAAAAATTGCCGATTCTGTTGGTTTTAATATAAGTCACGAGAAATCGATTACCGAGCAACAACTACTTGATGCCAACGAAGTTTTTTTTACAAATAGCATTTCAGGAATAAAATGGGTTTTAGCATATAAAGAAAAACGATTTTATAATGATAATGCCAAAAAACTAACCAACAAATTAAATAGTATTGCCTTTAAGAAACCAGAATAAGTTAATTCATAGCCGGATTCTCAGGAAAATTAGACCACACCTTATATTTTTTACCTAAGTGATCGAGTGTTTCTTTCCATGTATCTTTGTCGGCCGACATAATTTTAGAAGAATCAACCTTTGAAACAAGCCAAGCATTTTCCTCAATTTCCGTTTCTAATTGATTCGCGCTCCAACCTGAATATCCAAGAAAGAAACGAACCTGCGTATAATCAACGATTCCTTCGTTAATAAGATCTTTCAAAATATCAAAATCTCCGCCCCAATATATATCATCAATTACGTGTACCGAACCTTCTACCAATTCACCTAATGTATGTAAAAAATGGATTGTGTCTTTTGCCACAGGACCTCCAACATAAACTTTTGATTCGAAATCGGGAAAGTCTGATAATAAATCATTCATTGGAACATCAACCGGTTTATTTAAAACAAAACCTACTGCTCCTTTATCGGAATACTCTGTTATGAGAACTACAGAACGTTTAAAATATGTGTCGGATAGCAAAGGTTCTGATATAAGAATACAACCTTGCTTGGGCGCAGGGTTTTCATGTTCAATTTTTAGAAAATCAAAATTCAGATACTTTCCCATGATTCAAATATACACTCCAAATTACTCAATTATTTTATAACAAGCAAAAATACTTTAAGCTTTTAACTTCATTTAACAGTTTCATAATCAAATCAATTTATTCTCCACTGCATTGATTTACTCACAAAAAAACTATTACTTGCGCAGTACGCTTAAACCAATTTGAAAGTACTATGTCAAAAAATGAAATAATCACATTAATTTCTCTATTTTAGAGATGTCTTTTTTCAAAAAATAGTTGCTAATGAATTCTGTATTAAAAACACTCTTATTATTCTTCAGTCTTGTTCTGGTTTCAATTCAATGTTTCTCAGATGATAATCCCACAGGGCCAACCCTTTCTGAAAAAGACGTAGAGGTTGAAATTACAAATGTTATAATGAAGGGGATTAATGCAAATGTTAAAATACATTTTAAAAATCCGGAATTCAGAAAAACATTTGAAGGATATCCTGTAACAATAAAAGTAAACAATAAGCCAGTTGTTGCCAGAGTAATAAAAGGTACAGCCGAATTCAGCTACAAATTTACGGAAAAGCAAGAATTTAAACTTGAAGTATCAGGTTATACATACACAAAAAAAATTAATCCAATACCATTATGGTTTTCTGTTATTCCTCCTTTGATTGCGATATTATTTGCACTCATATTTAAAGAAGTATTTACTGCATTATTCATTGGAATTTTAGTGGGTACAACCACAATGTTTTGGTATCAAGATAGCAATCTTTTTATTTCTGTTTTTAAAGGAATGTTTGCGATAGTTGACACTTATATTATTGAAGCATTAACTGAAAGAGGACACTTAGCAATAATCATATTTTCAATGCTTATTGGTGCGATGGTCAATATTATTACTCGCAATGGAGGCATGAAAGGTGTTGTAAATATTTTATCGAGGTATGCTAACAGTCCGCGTTCAGGACAATTCGTTACCTGGTTATTAGGTATAGCTATATTCTTTGATGATTATGCTAATACTCTTGTTGTTGGAAATACCATGAGACCAGTTACCGATAAACTTAAAATTAGTCGTGAAAAACTCGCTTATATTGTAGATTCAACGGCAGCTCCTATTACCGCAATTGCTTTTGTAACAACATGGATTGGAGCAGAACTTAGTTATATTCAGGATGGCATTAATACAATTGGATTAACAGAAAGTGCATATGGTATTTTTCTAAGTTCATTGAAATATGCCTTTTACCCGGTTTTCACCCTGCTTTTTATTTTAATTCTAATTAGAAAACAGGTTGATTTTGGACCTATGTATCATGCAGAGAAAAAAGCACGTAATGCTAAAGATGTAGCTTCGAATGACGATGGTAATACTTTTTCAAATAAACTTAATGAATTAGAAGTTTCTGAACATATAAAACCAAGATGGTACAATGCCGCGATACCGGTATTTATTGTCATTTTCGGAACATTTGCAGGATTACTTTATACAGGTTGGGATCAATCAGTTTGGGACAGTAACTCTATTTCATTTGGAACAAAATTATCAACTGTAATCGGAAATAGCGATTCATATAAAGCTCTACTCTGGGCTTCCATTTCAGGTGTACTTATGGCAATTTTACTTACTCTTATTCAGAAAATTCTGAACCTAAAAGATACCATTGATAGTTTAATAAATGGATTCCGAACCATGTTAACAGCTATTGTTATATTAATATTAGCATGGTCTATAGCTTTGGTTACAAAGCATTTACACACAGCCGATTTTATTTCACAAAGCTTAGTTAGTATAAATATATCGCCGCAGTTTATTCCTGCATTTACATTTATTTTAGGGGCGTTAGTAGCCTTTTCAACGGGTTCATCGTGGGGAACTATGGCAATTTTATACCCATTAATTTTACCTGCTTCTTGGCTTATAGCACAAAATTTCGGAATGAATCATGATGAATCTTTATCTATTTTTTATAATGTTGTTTCGGCAGTGTTAGCTGGATCTGTGTTAGGCGACCACTGCTCTCCTATTTCCGATACAACAATATTAAGTTCATTGGCAAGTTCGTGTAACCATATTGAACATGTTAGAACTCAATTACCATATGCACTTACAGTTGGAGGAGTTTCAATAGTAATAGGAACTATACCTTCAGCTTTTGGTATTTCACCTTGGATATTATTCCCAACAGGTATATTCGTGATGTTTCTAATTGTGAAATTTGTAGCTAAACCGTATTGATAAGCTTTTTGCTTTTAGCAATTAGCTTTTAGGTAAAAATATGTCTCATTATAGACTTGGTCAAAATATTGATCAAGGTGTTTGTTTAAACCTTTTGCTCCATTCACAACTTGCTTTGCCCAATCCAGGTAAGTTAACTTTCTATGTAGCGACCAGTTTTCCGGTGGATCATTTTTAATATCGAGAATATTACTGATCTTATCGGCAATTTTTAGTTTTTTTGCTCTGTCGGAAAGTTTTGGAGTGTGAATAACCTGTAATCTTTTGCGCTCTTCGACCGGAAGACTCTTATTATCTGAAACTTCAAGAACAGTTAGTAAAACATTTTCTCCGTACTTCTCAAGAATAATTTCTGATATTTCTTTTATCTCCTGTTCATTTTTAGTTGTGTCTTCAATTACATCATGTAATAAAGCAGATATTAAAAGATCTGTATCTGTTTCACCAAATTTTGATAATAACATTAGTACTGCGATTGGATGATTTATATATGGAATCTTCCCAACACCTTTGCGAAATTGATTTTTATGTCGTTCAGTAGCAAATGCAATTGCATCTATTATTTTAGCTGAGTTATTCATTAACAACTGATTACATGTAGTTTATCACTCCAGTAACATCAAATCCATACATATTTTCTCTTTAACGTTTAATTAACTTTTTGTCGGCCCCGGCAATTAAAGCTGCTATAACTTTGGTTTTTGGAAATTGTTCTAAAATAATCTTGATGAAAACTGTTATTGGTATAGACATTATTAATCCTGCTATACCCCAAATGTAACCCCAAAGCATAAGCATCACTAAAATTGTAATAACATTAATAGAAAAAGATTTTCCCATAAAAATTGGCTCTAATACACCTCCAAATAAAACTTGAACTGCTGTAATTGTTAAAATAAAAAAGAACAAAATGCTTGTAGGTTCAAGTTCAATAAAAGCAAATAAAGTCAAAGAAATAACAGTAATAAAAGATCCAATCATTTGAACAAAATTAACTACAAAAGCGAACAGACCCCAAAAAATCGGAAAACTAATGTCAAAAAACAGACATGCCAAACTAGTGCTAATACCAGTAAGTAAACTTATAATAAATTTTACTTTTATAAATTTAATTATATCCTTCTCTATTTTCATAAAAGCTTTTACGGAAGAATATTTTTGAACAAGGATCGTACTATTTAATACCTTTTGAAAGTTTACGGATTCTGCAAGCCACAAAATCACAAAGAATACTGTCATTAATGTCATTGAAAGAGTTCCACCGATAAAATCTAAGGTTGAACTAAAATTCTTGATAATATTATTTTTTTGAAAGTAATGAACTAATACATTTTCACCTTGTACACGTTCAATGCCAAAAAATTCTTCGATAGAATTAACTAAACTTAAAAGCTTAGTTTCTGCCTTTTCAAAAAATACACCATCAGCTGATAATATTTCTTTACTTGTAAGCTGAATTAATTCGCCTCCAATTTTTAGCACCCCGGCTATAATTAAAATCACAATGAAAATACTTACAAAATTAGGCACTTTTCTCTTTTTTAGCCATCTCATTAAGGGTAAAAATAATAAGGCAATAAACATTGATAGAATGAGCGGTATGAATATGAAAGATAATATTTTTAGTAAATAAAAAATTAACGGTATAACAATTATCAATAAAAGTAAGTTCGTTGTTTTTGTATCTTTCATTATATTAAAAAATTATTATTTGATGTATTTATTATCTTTTTATAGAAAATTCAAAGTTAAGCTGATATTCCTGTTTTATTCAAAAAAAGTGACCTGTTTATGTTAAAAAAACATAAATCATTTTTTATAAACCAAAAACAATATAACGAAAATTGTGTTCAATTAAATAAAGCTCATGTTACGACTTGTTAATTTACTAATACTAACTTTTCTTTTAACGAAAGTATTTTCTCAGGATACTACAATGAAATATAACAATTTAAGCCCGCAAGAAGAAAGAGTAATTTTATATAAAGGAACTGAAATGCCTTACAGTGGGAAATATGTAAATAATAAAGAAAAAGGCATATATTCATGTAAACGTTGTGATGCGGTTTTATATAAATCTGATGATAAATTTGATTCGCACTGTGGATGGCCAAGTTTCGATGATGAAGTTAAAGGTGCGGTTAAAAAGGTTCTTGATGCTGATAGTAAAAGAACAGAAATTGTATGTGCGAAGTGTGGAGCACATTTAGGTCACGTTTTTATTGGCGAAGGATTTACAACTAAGAACACTCGTCACTGTGTTAATTCTGTTTCATTGCAATTTGTACCGCAAATGACAAAGAAAAAGAAGTAATTCTACAAAATTATTCCTGATTCTATATTTGTAGCTTCAGCAAATTGAATGAGTAATTCTTTTAGCTTATTTAATTGCAATTCTAAATCGGAAACTCCGCTAAACGACATGATATTCATTGAAATAGAACTTGTTTCGTTTGTAATTTTCACTCTCTCAGAATCGCTTGTAGGGCTTCCGAATTTACCTATTTGATCTTCAAATACCGGAAGATTTTCAATATTCAATAATCCTCGACCAATTCCATAATATTCATCTTCTTTTGTTCCAATTGTAAATTCGATTGGTGGATTTAGCTTTGAAATATCGAAGGCACAAATGGAGTAAAATGATTCTATTGATAATAAATTATTTATATCAACAATATTATTGATTTTATAGATTCCTTTTTCCTTTACTATTCTCCGCAACATTGCTTCTGATGATAATCTGTAGCGAGCAGGATCTTTACCCAAAGCTTTATATGCTTTTCGTGAATCATTAATTACCTGCAATTTTGATATATCCTCAACTATGTGTTTTGAGGCAAAATCCTTACAAGCATTATCCAATTTTTCAATCAATAACTCATCTGATTTTTTAACAATAATGTTCGCCTGTAATGATCCAATTGCAATTTGATTCCACTTCGACTTTAGTTGTTTGGATATTTTTATGTCAAGCATTTTTGATTTTTTTTGTAAAGATGCATAAATCAAAGAAAAGTTTATTTCTTTTGCCGTTAATATGATTACACAAGTAAAAAATATTATAAAACTTCTTCAATTTAACAATCTGTCTGAATTTGAAGATATTGTTCATTTTTCAACCACCAGAATTGGAGGAGTTAGTAGTAAAAGGCTGGAATCTTTAAATTTAGGATATACAGTAAATGATAATCCTAAAAATGTTACTCAGAATTTAGATTCTTTAGCGCAATCAATTGGTTTTGAAAGGAATCAAATGGTATCGCCAAAACAAACTCACAGTAAAAATATTGGAATTGTAAACTCAAATAAAGACATATTTCCAGATACGGATGCGTTGATAACAAACAAACCTGGAATTTGCATTTTTATAAGAACTGCAGATTGTGTTCCTATTTTACTTTATGATCCAATAAAAAAAGCTTTAGCAGCAATTCATTCTGGATGGAAAAGTACTGTTCAGGAAATATCAAAACATACAATAGAGTTAATGCAAAAGGAATTTGGGACAAAACCTGAAGATTTAATTGCAGGAATTGGACCATCAATAGGCCCAACAGTTTATGAAGTTGGTACAGAGGTTGCAAAAATATTTAATAAACAATTTGGTGCAAATCACATAGTTAATCCTATTAAAAACTCAGATAAATATTTACTTAATCTTTGGGAAGTGAATAAGCAAATATTAATTGAATCGGGAATACCTAAAGAACAAATTGAAATCGCAGAAATATGCACTTATACTAATTCGGAATTATTCTATTCTGCACGGAGAGATGGAGTAAAAACCGGAAGGTTAGCAACAGGAATTATGTTAAAAATGTAACTATTTTTTATTTAATGCGAATATTGCAAAAGCTCTGGAAGGATTTGTTCCTGCAGAACTACCCGATAGCCTATCAAATTATTTTCGTTTGGATGCATATTTCACAAATTCTTTTGGTGGTTCTATTGGCTACACATATACAGTTGTTTTCTTTAAACGGATGTATTTAAATGCCTCAATAGTTCCTGCGATAGGTTACAGAAATTCAGAGTTTCGATATGGTGATCAAAATTCAAAGGATGATCTGGAATTAACATTATCTCTTACCTCAAGATTTGCTCTCGGCTATAATGGCAAACATTTTTATGCCGGATTAACATTTGTATCTTTGGTCGATTCATATAATTATGAGTCAACCTCAATATCATCATCAACAGGTAATATTCGTTTTGTAATTGGCAAAAGGTTTAATACAGGCAAACGTTCTAAGAAAAAAGAAAAACAATCTATTTAATTTCTATTAAACTCATAATCTAAATGCGCACTTTCTGGCTAATACTGGTAACTATAGTTTGGGGATCTACATTCCTTATTGTGAAAGAAACCGTTGCTTCAGTAAATGAATATTTAATTGTATTTATTCGATCTGTTTTAGCTTTTGGGGCAATGTTTATATTTCAGTTATTTAAAGACAGGAAAAAGCTATTCAATAAAAAAGCTTTTGTATATGGTTCAATTTTAGGTGTATTACTGGCAATTTCGTACGCTTCGCAAACTATCGGTTTAAAATATACGAGTACAGGTCATAGCGCATTTATTACCAGTTCAGCTGTAATTATTGTTCCGTTCTTATTGTTTTTCTTTTATAAATCGAAGCTTTTTAGAATAGATATTTTTGCTGTTGCTATAGTTTTTGCCGGACTATTTCTTTTAACTTACGATTTTGATACAGCAATAAATCCGGGGGATTTAATTACAATAATTACTGCTGCAACTTATGCAATTCACGTTGTTTTAGCTGGTAGATATGTTAAAAAATCTGAAACCTTATCTATTATTACATATCAGTTTTTTGCTGCTTCAGCTGTTAGCCTTATAGCATGGTTAGCCACTGATCACTCCTCAATTGAAATGAGTATAAAAGCAGGATTGTCTCTTCTGTATCTCGGCCTTATTGGAACTCTGTTTTGTTATTTTATTACTGTTTGGATTCAGAAATATGTTTCTTCGTTAAAAGTGGTAATTATATTTTCACTGGAACCTGTTTTTGCTGCTATATTTGGTTATTTTATTATTCACGAAATATTAAATACAAAAGAACTTATCGGAGCTTCATTAATTCTTGCAGGAGTTATTATTCATAGTATTCTAAAGTATAGGATGAGTAAAAAATTAAAACCTGAGAATTCTTAGATTTATCTTCTTTGGCTTTTCAGATTTTGTCTCTTGTCGCCTCTTTTTTGTGGCTTTTTGTATTTTTTCGCTTTAAGCCCTGCCTTATTACCAGAATTTGACTTTATGTTTTTCTCCTTTTTTTCTGTAAATGCTGGTCCGCGTTCGACCTTTGTTACGTTTCTATGTGGGTTTTTTACATCACCAATAATTGGTCGTTCTTCAGGTAATAATTCGCTCGATCTTTGAACCTCTTCAGGAAAATCAATCAATGGTATTTCGAAAGACATAAGACTTTCAATTGCCAGCTTATATTCTTCTTCCTTTGGGGTATAAAATAAAATGGTTTTACCTAATTGTTCTGCTCTACCAGTTCTACCAATTCGGTGCATATAGTTTTCAGGAAAATCAGGTGTGTCAAAGTTAATAACATGTGTAATTTTTTCTAAATCTAATCCACGTGCCATTACATCTGTAGCAATTAAAACCCTGTTTTTTCCTTCATCAAACTGTTGAATAGATCTTATTCTATAATTCTGCGATTTATTTGAATGTATTACACAAGCTTCTTCACCATACTCTTCTTCAAGAGTCTCGAAAACTTTATCCACATTTTTTTTAGTTGAAACAAATACCAGAACTTTACTAAACTCATCTCTATCAGTTAGTAAATAGCTTAGCAAATTAATTTTTGTATAAAAGTTTTTTACAGGATAACAGTGTTGTTCAATATTATCAAGCGGTGTTCCACTTACTGCAATTGAGACTTTAGCAGGTAAAACAAAAAACTCATCAATTATGGCATCAATTTCTGAGGTCATTGTGGCAGAAAACATAATATTTTGTCGGCGCTCTTTTAGTAAATCAAATATATTTATTATTTGAGGACGGAATCCAAGATCAAGCATAATATCAACCTCATCGATCACTAATTTTTTTATTCCATTCAATTGTAAAACGCCGGTTACAGCTAAATCATATAATCGTCCTGGTGTTGCAACCAAAATATCGGTACCCTGAGCAACTGCTTGCTTTTGTGTGTTTATATTTGTTCCACCGTAAACACCTAAAGCACGAATATTCATGTAAGTCGTTAGCTTCTCAATATTTTCCACTAACTGTAAAACCAATTCGCGTGTAGGAACTAAAATTAATATCCTTGGATTTAGCTGCTTTGAAAACTTTAAATCGTTTAAAATTGGTAATAAATATGCAAAGGTCTTTCCTGTTCCCGTTTGCGCTATTCCAACCATATCTTTTCCCGAATTAATTACCGGAAATGCTTTTTCCTGTATCGGTGTTGGTTTATCAAATCCTAATTCAACAACTGCATTGTTGAGTTGTTTGTTAAACGCAAAATCTTCAAATGAATTCATCAATAAAATATTTTTTTGTAAAGGTAATATTAATCTTCAATATGATTGAAGAGATATTGGGTATAGAAAAATCTACAAAACCAATAGACCATTTTTTCTTAATGTATTTATTGGCTTTGAATACCAGAACAATTCAAAATTTTCGAACTGCTTTTCGAAATCCGTTTTTATTTGGGCAAAAGTAAGAGAGTCTTTTTCATAAACAGATAATTTCTTTAAAACTTCCGTAAACCATTCTCCTTCTTCTTTATCAAATGAAACCTCAACTTCTTTATTAAAGGTTAACTGTATTTTTTCTCTGCTTACTCCTTTTTTCGTTTTTTTGAAATACGACACTTTAGGTTTCTCTCCTAACCAAATTATTTGTGCAGAATCTTTAATAAAAAACGAATCTTCTGTTTCCAAACATTGCTGAATATAATCTTTTTGAATACTGGTTTTAGGAATTTCAAAACCCATTTCTACTTTATCAAACCAATCCTGAACAGGAATTTCGAAACCAAAACCATACATATAATTGTAAAGAGATTTCTTTAATCCAAAGCTAAATTGATCATGATCAATTCCTGTTTTATCTTCAAATTGAATATCGTTATGAGCAAAAGTGATCTCTTTGGATTCAGGAATAATATTATATAACTCAGGATTCTTTCCAACAACACTATGTGCAGTAAGAGCAAACTGATGCCAAAATCCGGATTGGATTAAATCCAATTCGAACATTTGCCGAACCATTTCGAGACTATCAACCGTTTCTTGAATTGTTTGAGTAGGAAAACCATACATAAGATATGCGTGAACCATTATACCTACTTCGGTAAAATTATCTGTAACCTGAGCAACTTGTTCAACAGTTACCCCTTTTTGTATAAGCTTAAGCAATCGATCTGAAGCAACCTCTAAACCTCCTGAGATTGCAATACATCCTGATGCTTTCAATAAAATACAAAGATCCTTAGTGAAGCTTTTTTCGAATCGAATATTTGTCCACCAGCTAATTTTTAATTTTCTTCGGATGATTTCTATTGCCAAAGCTTTCATAAGCGCAGGAGGTGCTGCTTCATCAACAAAATGGAAGTTCCTTTCACCTGTTTGTGAAATTAGCTGTTCTATTCTGTCTGCCAGAAAATCAGCCGAATTTGGTTCATATTTTTTTATATAACTAAGTGTTGTATCGCAAAAAGCACATTTCCCCCAATAGCAGCCATGAGCCATAGTTAATTTATTCCATCGCCCATTACTCCATAAACTATGCATGGGATTAACTATCTCAATAACAGAAATATATCGATCAAGAAATAAATCAGTATAATCAGGAGAACCTAATTCAGATTGTTTATAATCTTCATTTTGAGACGAATTATTATATTCTACTTTTCCGTTTTCCCTTATGAAAGTTCTTTTTAATAATCTCTGATTTGTATCTAAGACATCTGACAATATCAATTCCAAAGACAACTCTCCATCATCGAGTGTTATGTAATCGAAGAAATCAAAAACCCGAGGATCAGAAACAGAACGCAACTCAGTTGTTGGGAATCCACCGCCCATTGAAATTTTAATTTCAGGATAATTCTTTTTGATAAATTGAGCACAACGAAAAGCTGAGTATAAGTTACCGGGAAAAGGCACAGAAATACCAAGCAACTTTGGCTGAACTTGTTTTAACTTTTCATCCAGAATTTTTAAGCTAATAAAATCAATATATGAAGGTTCTTTCTGCAAATGTTCATACAAGAGATCAAAACTATTAGCACTTCGTCCTAATCTTTCTGCATATCGGCTAAAACCAAAATTCTCGTCGATGCAATCAACAATAAAATCCGATAAATCTTCAAGATATAAAGTAGCCAAATGTTTTGCCTTATCCTGACCACTTGAATTCTCAAAAGCCCATTTCGTATCATCGAGTTGATTAAAGCGTGATGCTCGTGGCAAGAAATTTTCGCTACAAATCTGTCGTGCAAAGTTTTTATTTTTCCCTTGAAGAAAAGCAATTACTTCATCAATGCTTTTTATATAATCATTTTTTGTAGCAAAAATTTTCTGTGAATTTTCTGAATTAATGCTTTCCTTTTTAAAAGCAATATCAAACAAATCATTTAGACCTTTCTTTGAAAAAAGTTCCAGAATTACTTCTATCCCCAAATCCATTTGAAAAGAACTAATATTCTTTGTATTCAAAAACCCCTTTAAATAGGCAGTTGCCGGATAAGGTGTATTTAATTGTGTAAATGGAGGAGTAAGAAGAAATATCTCTTTCATAAATACAAGTTAGATAAAAAAACAATATTAGCGTGATTTTTTCGGCTTGCCATACCACTTTTTCTGCTTATTGCTTCCGGCAGGCTTTGGTCTTGCATGACCTACATTTCTTTTTCCTTGTTGCTGTTTTGGTTTTGGCTCAGGATTATGATCCATTAAAGGAAAAGCATGGTCTTCTACTACTGTAATTGATTTTGAAATCAATTTTTCAATATCTTTCAAATACTCCTTTTCAGTAGCATCACAAAACGAAATTGCTGTTCCCTCTGCTCCTGCACGTCCTGTTCTGCCAATTCGGTGAACATATGTTTCAGCAATATTCGGTATTTCATAATTTATTACGCAGCTTAAATCGTCAATATCAATACCGCGCGCTGCAATATCCGTAGCTACAAGAACACGAATCGTTTGATCTTTAAAATCCGTTAAGGCACGCTGTCTGGCATTTTGAGACTTATTACCATGTATTGCATCTGCTTTTATATTTTGCTTTGAAATAACTCTGGCAACCTTATCGGCACCGTATTTGGTTCTTGTAAATACTAATGCTGTTTTAATCTTTTCATCTTTTAAAATATCTACCAATAATGCATTCTTTTTACCTTTATCGGTATAATAAACGAATTGTTCTATAATATCAACAGTCGATGAAACAGGAGCTACAGTTACCTCTGAGGGTTTATACAATATTGTACTTGCAAGTTTTACAATTGCAGGAGGCATGGTTGCCGAAAAGAAAAGCGATTGTCTTCTTTTAGGAAGTACCTGTAACATTCTTTTCACATCGTGAATAAATCCCATATCGAGCATACGGTCTGCTTCGTCGAGAACAAAGATCTCCACATCGCACAAGCTAATAAATCCTTGATTCATTAAATCCAATAATCGACCTGGTGTTGCAACTAAAATGTCTACTCCACCTTGAAGCGAGGATGTTTGTTTATTTTGATTAACACCACCAAAAATTACAGTACTGCGCAATCCAGTATGTCGTCCGTAAGCTTTAAAACTTTCGCCAATCTGAATAGCTAATTCGCGAGTAGGTGTTACAATAAGGCTTCTTACTTTTCTTTTCTTATCGTAGGTTTTATTTCTACTTAATAATTGCAAGATAGGAATAGCAAATGCCGCCGTTTTTCCTGTTCCTGTTTGAGCACAACCAAGTAAATCGTTTCCTTTTAAAATAATAGGAATAGATTGTTCTTGTATAGGTGTTGGTGTTTCGTATTCTTCTTCTTTTATTGCCTTTAAAATAGGATCAATAATGTTTAATGATTGAAATTGCATAAATGATTTTTGTATTGTAAAAAATTAAATTGTGTTTTGTTACTCACTTTGTTCGTGAGATCGCTTTGTTACTCACTTCGCTCGTGAGATCGCTGCGCTTAGTTCGCTAAGTTCGACAAGTTTACAAGCCTGTGTCTTTGGAGTGAAAGTTCTAATGCAGTAAATTGTTGATAATTAATGATGGCAAAGGTACTCTTTATTTCTTAAAAACCTTTTTTATCGTTTATGAGGCATAAAAATATTTAGCACAAGCGAAGACGCTTGCGCTATTCGGTTGGATTATAAACTTTTTGTTAAGCATTTGGTTGTGTGTGGCAAAAGAGCAGGCTTACCAATGTATTTGTAATAATAGGCTTTTAGTCTTGAGTTAGTTGTTTTACTATTTCTGAAAATTGTGAATCTGTTTTCAGTATTTCTGAAAAGCAAATGACGTTTGTAGCTTTATCTGAAATCATTTTGCTATATTATAACCTAATAATTTCTTTATTTCTGATTCATTTAAATTAGATTCTCGAAGAATTGTTTCTTTATCTGGATATGTTTCAAACAATAATTTATCCTTAGCTAAAAATTTATATGGCGAGTTAAAATATTCCTTTTTATTTGGGTTATCTGATTGTCCTAAATTCAATCTTTTAGAATTAAATGTACTTTCCCAAGGCGTTTTCCCTTTAACTAATTCAAAATGATTACTTCCTTGAACTAATTGGTTAAATAAACTTTTAACTACTTTCGTTTTTGACAAAACTTTTTTATTGTCAATATCATAAAGTCCACGAATTAGGATTCCCCCAAAATCATTATTCTTCGTATTTCCAAGAGAAATGTCTATTCCGTAACGATGTAACTCAAAGTCGCCAAATGGTCTTGTATGTTTTATTCCTTTCGCGTAATCGTCTTTATGAAAGTTATGCCAATAATAAATTTCAATATCAATTAATGAGAATTTGGATTTATTTACAATTATTAGCCTATTTAAAATTAGTTCTTTTGCAATTAATTCTAATGATTCTATAATCTTCTCTTTTGATGTTTTATTAATTTGCAAATTCTTCATTTGATTTATAGTTAAGTAATTACTTTATGAAATTAGCTAAAATAATTGACAAACAATACTCAGTGGGAAATTTAAGCTTGTTTGCGAAGCGTTCTCATGAGCGAAGCGGTCTCACGAACGTAGTAAGTAAACCCTGCATGTAGTTTGAACTGCTGTTAGAAAACATTTTAAAATTCTATAGAATCGTAAACAACACAATTAACATTAGTATTAAAAAACTTTGCCGGTCTAACTTTAGGATAATGTTTAACAATACTTAATATATCATCTTCTAAATCACTATAGCTATCATCAAGGATAATCTCAGGAAAAATTCCAACGTACTTTGAATCTATCATTTCCCCTTCATCATTAATGTATATCTTAAAATACAAGGATAGTTTTTCCTTATTATTATCAATTTTTATTTGAGAATACTTTGAATTTAACAGACTTTTTGCTCTATCCTGTGTATTTCTATATTGATTATTATTAAACATAAAGACTGATTTTGTTGGTCTATAATAAAATTTTACCCCATTCTCCATTTTGTAAAGTGATATTATATCCGTAGTCCTGGCATTTGCACCGATTACATTATTTGAGCATCCAACATCAAAAGATATTACATGATTTTTTGCATTTTTATAGTGAAAGGTTCCTATTATAACACTATCAAACTTTAATTCCTTAATAATTTCATAGTATCTGCACTTATCCTGTTGACATTTGTTTCTCTTTCTATCGTAAAAAATAGTATCTGCACTTATACAGCAGATAGAATTAAACAATTTACTTGCTTCCTGATCAAAATATCTATTTGCGGCAATTTCAATATCTTCACAAAACCCAATTGTATCAGACAAATAGAGCCTTGATATAGCCCTATTGTAATATACATTTTCATTCCTAAAACTGCATAAAGACAGTGTAAGTAAAGAATCTGCGCCTTTATAATCACCTAATTCTATTAAGCTCGAACCTGACTCATAAAGTTCTTTACCATACGTATCAATCTGAATTAACTGACAGTACCCCTTAAAACTTAAAAGCAATGTCAATAATATAAAAATAATTTTTCTCATATAAGTTAAATTTTAAAATGTTACCTAATGGTCCTACGTTAAGTTACTTACTGGTTTATTCGCTATGCTCATGAGAATAGTTCCGCCTTATTTCAATGTTCACTGTTGAACAACTTTAATAAAATAAAAGTTAAACAGCAAAACACAAAAATACTAATGAAATTTGAATGCGTATTAAGATCTGGGATAAATGTATCAAAACTTATTAATTAGTTTTATAGCACAAGCATAGACGCTTGCTCTTTGTAGGGTAAAAAGCGGATTCTATTTTTTCTGTTTGAGTAAACGAAAGAGGTCAAATAGTTTTTGTGCAAATTTTCTTTCTTTTCTCTTCATAAACTCTAATAAAACATTTGAAAATTCGGGTGTTCGTAAATAACCAAAAGATTTGTGTGGATTTTTCTCATTTTCAATCTCGTAGTCGTTATTAACAATGAAATTTTCTGCTTTAATTCCAGATTTATTTTCATCAAAATCATCCTGAAGGCTGTAGTTAATTGCAACCACATCTTCAATATCCGAAAAATTAAACCATTTTTGAACACCTCGCGGTGTTTTTAGTTTATTATCATCGTTTAAAACCACTTTTTGCTCCAGAGCAATTTTACTTCTAACGAAGGGTATTCCCAAAGGAGACCCCATTGTAGCAAATGTTTTTATTTTAATTTTAGGTAAATTGAAAGTAAGAATATCAAAAGCAATAATAGATCCCATGCTATGCCCAATAAGAAAGATATCGTCATTCTTGTATTTTTTTAAAACTTCAATCACTCTATTTCTAATCTCGTCGCGCGCTAAAATAATTATACCATCAGATTTTACTGTATTATTTAAATAATATGCTTCCAGATCCTTAAAATAACTATGAATAATAGTATCAGGGATAAAGGAGTAATTTATAGTCATATCTTTGTTCAGGAAGATTTTATCCGCAGTTTCATCGTACCAATCCAGTATTTTCTTTCTTAAATTATGATTGATAATCTTTTTAACTCCTTTTGAAGGCAAATACTTTTCATCTAAGTATAAGTGATGTTTTTTGTCCTTTATCGTTTCATCTAATGGCTTTTCATGTAATATATCAGCCCAATAAATAAGTTCGAATTTAGGAAATTCAAAATCCTGATTAATGTTTTTTAAACCTTCCAGCATTGATTCCTTCCACCAATTTTGAAGTATTTCTTTCGATGGTTTGTTCCCTAATCCATGTATGCCAATAACTACTTTTGCCATTAATTTAGTACTTCTTAAGTTGTATCTTATTTTTAATCCAGTTAGCACGGTCTGTTGTAATTCCGTCAACACCTGCTTTAAACAAATATCGTGCTTTTTCAGGATTATTTACAGTCCACACATATAATTTTAATCCGGCTGATTTAATTTCCTTAACCATTTTAACATCAAGCATTTCTCCAGCTAACAAGTCTAACCCGTTCATATTATATTTAATTGCTTTTGAGATGATTTTGTTAATAGGCATTTTTAGAAATCTGCACATGCTGCAATAATTAAAAGCCGAAACCCATAAAACACTGAATTGAGGAATCTGTTTTTTTACTTCGATCAGAGTTTTCAGGTTAAAACTGATTATTTCAATTTGATTTATCTTCAAACCGGAATTTAGAATATATTCTTTTAGATATGGAATAATCTTTCTTCCGCTTTTAATTTCTATAAGAATTTTCTTCTCAATCGGAACCGTATTTAAAATTTCCTGCAAAGTAGGAATCCTATCTCCTTCGTACCTGCTGTTTTTATATTTGCCAACATCAAGACTTTTTAGCTCTGCCAAATTTGACCTGCAAATTCGCATAAATTTTCCGGAAACTCTGCGTGTATGTGAATCATGAATTACAACAATCTGGTTATCTTTAGTAAAACGCACATCTACTTCAACTGCATCTGCTCCTTTTTCCCAAGCAAGATTAACAGAAGAAAGTGTGTTTTCAGGAGCTTCAAAAGATTCTCCACGATGAGCAATTATAATTTGATTATGCATTATATTTTGAAAAAAGATTCATATGTGAAGTTAATGTTTAAGTTATTATGAACTTCATTAATCTTTAAAAAATTATTGTTTAGCTTTGTTAAACGTCTTATAATTTTTAGAGTCTTAAATTAAACTTTTAAAAAAATATCATGAAAAAATCAACCCTAATCCTTTTTTTGGCAGTTTTAAGCCAACTAACATGGGCGCAAAAATCTATTGAAATAAATTCGTGGAAAACTACAAGTCCACAAAAACTTAACATGCCAGTATTTTCAGAGGTTAAGAATATTGAAGGAAATACATTTGAAGTATCTGATTTACTAAAAAGTACAAACATCGAATTAAATAGTAAATCATTGCAATGGCAAAATATTGAAGTTGGTGCCGATAGTTTAATTTGGGATCAAACAGAAGAAAATAATCTTGTATTGTTAAAAAGCTATTTGTCAGTAGACCAATGGACAAAAGGATCTTTATATATAACATTAAATGCATTTTACGAGGTTTATCTTGATAATAACCTTATTAAAACAAAAAAGAATGCAGACTTAAGTGCAAATATAATTGAGCTAAAACTTAACCGTGGAAATCATGCTATAGCAATTAAGCTTATTACATCAAGTGAGAATGTAAAATTCCAGTCGGAATTTACTTACGATGAAGAATTTGCTGATTGTAATGCTACAGCAAGTTTAAATCCTAAACACTTTTTCACTATCAATGATGTTTTAGAAGGAAACAATATTTCTTCTGCTCAAATATCAGCCTCAGGAAAATATGCTTTAATTTCTTATTCAGAAACCGTGAGTGAAAGTGGAAAAAGCAAAAGATATACCGAAATATACGATCTTGAAAGTCAAAAGAATGTTTTTGTATTGCGTAATAAAAATATTTCAAGCGTAAAGTGGCTACCTAATTCTGATAAGTTTTCTTATGTAATCAAGCTTGAAGATAATTATGAATTATTTGTGTACAATGTTCAAAGCGGTGAAGAAAAATCTATAGTGAACAATTTGGAAAAATTTTCCGGTTATACATGGTCTCCTACTGAAGAATTTATTATTTGGTCGGAAAGTATTACAGCTAAAAAACCGGGTGATCTTAAACGTATTTACGGCTCCGATGATCGTTTACCATATTTTAGAAATCGTTATTTCTTACATAAGATTGATGTTAGCTCAGGAAAAACTATGAAGCTAACTTCCGGAAACTTATCATCGTATCTTGAAGATATAAAACCTGACGGATCGAAAATTCTTTTTTCTACCTCACGTATGGATTACTCTGAAGTTCCATTTCGTAAACAAAATCTATATGAAATGGATGTTAAGACTTTTGATTTAACAACAGTATGGGAAAACAAAATTTATGGTGGAAGTTGTCAGTATTCTCCTGATGGCACAAAACTTTTAGTAGAGGGAGGTCCTGAGTGTTTTGACAAAATTGGTATTAATGTGAGCGAAGGAAGAATTCCAAATAGCTATGACGGTCAGCTTTATTTTTATAATTTATCGTCAAAAAATATTGAAGCGATAACAAAGAACTTTGATCCTTCTGTAAATTCTGCAAAATGGATTTCGGATAATACTATTTACATTGATATAACCGATAAAGATTATGGAAATCTTTACGAATACAATATTAAATTAAAGAAATTTAGTAAGATAAATTTATCGGTTGAAGTATTAAGTGACATTAGCTATGCTAAAAAGAAACCTGTTGCAATTTATACCGGAACAAGCATTTCTACTCCTAAAAAACTTTATGTAATTGATCTAAAAAAGAAAACAAACACACAAATTTCATTTCCTCAGAAAGAAAAATTTGATGATATACAGCTTGGGGAAACAAAGCCATGGAATTTTGTAAATAAAAGTGGAACAACTATATACGGACGTATATATTATCCGCCATTTTACGATGAATCAAAAAAATATCCTGTAATTGTTAATTTTTATGGTGGAACATCACCAATTGAAAGATCATTTGGTGGACGTTATCCAGTTAATGTATGGACTGCTGAAGGTTATATTGTTTATGTGTTACAACCAAGTGGAGCTACCGGTTTTGGTCAGGATTTTTCTGCTTTACATGTAAATGGTTGGGGTTTCGATGCTATTGATGATATAATTGATGGTACTAAAAAGTTTTTAGAAGATCATTCAGCTGCAGATTCAGAAAATGTGGGTTGTATTGGAGCATCTTATGGTGGATACACAACGATGCTAATTCAGACTAGAACCGACATTTTTAAAACAGCTATTTCGCATGCTGGTATTAGTTCCATTACCAGTTACTGGGGAGAAGGTTACTGGGGTTATTCATACAATACCGGATCTGCTAAATTTAGTTATCCATGGAACAGAAAAGACATTTATGTTAATAACAGCCCTGTTTATAATGCTGATAAATTCCAAAACTCAATTCTTTTATTGCATGGAACTGATGATACAAACGTACCAGTTGGTGAAAGTTTACAGTATTACACAGCTTTAAACCTGTTAGGTAAAGATGTTGAAATGGTATTAGTTGATGGACAAAATCACTGGATCATAGATTATAAAAAACGTATTCAGTGGCATTATACTATTATGTCGTGGTTTGATAAAAAACTAAAAGATCAGCCTCAACAATGGGATGATTTATATCCTGAAAAGAATTTGTAATTAGACTATTAAATTGTCATGTTGAGCAAAGCGAAACATCTCTATACTTATTAAATAGATTCTTCGCTTCGCTCAGAATGACAACAAGGACTTTTATTGTAGTTTGGTGTTTATTTCTGTTTGACCGATTAAGCGATCATAGCCTCCTCGAAAATCGTGGTAATATACGTATATAGCGTAAGAATTCTCGGTTTGTGCATGATTGCCTTCAATGTACGTAAAATCAAACTTTCCTTTTTCCAACAATGCATACTGGTAATTATAATAACCTTGCTTAATTAACATGCGACCTTCATATGCTTTTTGCTCAAAGTTATATGTCATTTTGTTTTCATCAGTAAATTCATAATTGCATAAAGCTCCCCAAACATAAATATCACCCTGTTGCATTGGAACATCCATGTTTAGCGTGAAATATACCCAGCAATAATCTGCTTCTGTTTCAGGATACTGACTTTGTGATGCATCGATTTTAAATAATCCATTTAAATCAGATTTATAAATATATTCGTCGAAAGAACGATCTTTGTTTGCAAGCAACTGAAAATGATATTCGTAATTAAGAAAATTAATATTTATGATATTTTCACCTGCGTGATGTATGTTTTTAATGTTAAAATGATGAAATTCGTTTCCCCCTTTTAATTTTAACGAAGTAAAATTATTATAGGTAAATTCATTTTGATTTATCATATCAGGTTTCTCAGGTTTCAAATATTCAAACCTATTTCTGTTTTTAATTACCTCAATTTTTATATTCTGTTGAATATCATAAAAATCATTTTCGAAATAATCTACTACAATTTCAAACTCCTGGTCGTTGTAGAAATAAGAACCCTGATTCATGTTTCGGATAAAAGCTTTAATGTCTGTTTTTCTTTCAACAACCCTGAATTGTTTAGTTATGAGAATCTTTTCAGGATTTGAACTTTCAAAAACCTGTACAATATAATTACCCGAAATCATCGGACGCATATAATCGTTTGGTAATTGCAATGTATAATGCGTATAATTTATTGTTGTATTAAATGAGGATTGATAATCTTGAATCTGATCATCAAAGTAGCCATCAATATATTCGCTTTGATCAAGATCCGTCGGAATCCATTCAGAATTACAATGAACAATGGTATATGAAAAATCTCTTGCATCAGTACTTAAATCGTCAAAACTGAGTGTCAGTTTTTTACTGCTTCCTAAATCCCAAATTGGAAGTGAAAGAGCATCATTATCAGAATACATTAATACGGTTTTTATGTTACTGTCATACACTTTATCGTAAAATGCTTCCTGACAAAAAGCTGCATTAATTAAAAATAGGAATAAAACTACAGATACTACTTTCTTCATTTTAAAAATGTTTGAAGCAAAGATAAAAAAATAAGCCAGCAATAATTGTGCTGGCTTTTCTTCTTAAAACAAACTGTTTTAATGATTTTGATTAGGTATACCTATTATTTAATCTTCTTTGTTATACAAATGAATCCCGAACGGATTTCTAATATGCTCACGCATAAGCTTAGCTTCATTCTCTGTTAATTCTAATTCATTTTTTATTATATCTCCCGATGAAATAATTCCTACCAGGTTATTTGATTCATCAACAATTGGAATATGACGTATTCTTTTCTCTGTCATTATATTCCTTAAATATTTTGTATCGTCATCTGTTTTTCCAATAATTAATTGGTCTTTTGGAGTCATTAAATTTTCAATCTTTTGTTCAGTTAATGCAATTCCGGAATTATAGCATTTGTAAAGAATATCTCTTTCTGAAAGGATTCCAACAATTTCATCATTATTATTAATTACCAACAAAGATCCTACTTTTAACTCATCTAATCGTGCAATTGCATCATATGCCGATGTATTTTCATGAACAGTATAAACTTTATGATTACCCTGTTCTTTCTTTTTATTTAGTATTTCCTTTACTAACATAGTCTTCTTTTATTTAAAGTTTACAAAGTAAAAATAATAATTTATTTACAACAAATCAATATATGCAGATAATTAAATATTATCCATCCTGATTAATAAACTTATCTATTCCGATTGCAGCCTTATGTCCATTAGCAATTCCATGAATTACATCTGGTCCCTGAATTATATCTCCACCAATAAATAACCATTTAGCTCCTGTTTGGAAATACTCATCTACAACGATTCTACCACGTGGATCAAACTCAATCTGATCACGAGTTTCCGGGTTAATATATTCAATATCCATTCCCTGACCAATTGACTCAACTATCATATCAGCCTCAAAGAATTTTGTGTCTTTCTCATCAAACTTTGGACTAAATCGTCCACTTTCGTCAAATACAGACAAACATTTCTGAACATGCAATCCTTTAATTTTATCGTTCTCAATTTCTATAGATGTTGGTCCCCAACCCGGATCAATTATTGCTTTTTCTTCTCTTGACTCAACAACTTCTTCTCTGTCGGCAGGCATAATATCTTCTGATTCTAATGATGTAGCAGTTACATCTACTTTTCCGAATTTATTATTTTGTAATCGCGCCAACGAACGGGTAATATCCATTGCAACATTACCACCGCCAATAACAACAATCTTTTCTGATACTTGAATTTCTTTACCTAATGAAATTTCTCTTAATAAATCGGTTGCAAAAAATACATCTTTATGATCTGATCCTGGGATTCTTGTACTTCTACCAAGGTGCAATCCTGTTCCTGCAAATACTGCATCATAGTCACTCTTTAACTTATCTAAAGTTATATCAGTTCCAATATTTACATTGTATTCTATTTTAACACCAAGACTTAAAATGTAATTAATATCTTTATCGATTTGATCGTAAGGTAATCGATACTCAGGAATTCCATAACGCATCATCCCTCCAGCCTCAGGTAACTTCTCATAAATTGTACAATCATATCCTGTTAATGCAAGATAATAAGCAGCTGATAATCCGGATGGACCAGAACCAATAATTGCTACTTTTTTGCCATTATTTTCAACATTTCCTGCATTTAAAATTTCTTTATATTTTTCTGAAGGATTTTGATCGGCAATATATCTCTTCAACCAACGAATTGACAACGGATCTCCTTTATGCCCAATAGAACAAACATCTTCGCATTTGTGAGTACAAATACGACCGCAAATTTCCGGCAGTGGATTTGTTTCATATAAAATCCGTAAACCTTCTTCTAAATCATCATTCCTGATTGCTTTGATATACTCAGGTATTCCCATATGAGCTGGACATGTTGCAGTACAAATTCCACATTCAACACATCTGTCAGCCTCTTCTTCTGCCTGTTGTTTTGAGTAACCAGTTACAAACTCAATAAATGATTTATCCCTATCTTCAGCATGAAGCTCAGGCATATGAACTCTTTCAGTTCCATAAAGTTCATAATTTGGTTCAGGTTTTTTCCAACCTTTTTCTTCATTATCCCATGCTTTTTTATCCACTCCCGGAATAAATCTAAACGCATCAGGATCTTCATCTACCCATGTAAAATGATTTGAAAGGCTCAACGAATTTGTTGTACATACGTCAACACATAATGCACACCAACAACAACGGCCGTAATCAATCATTGGACGTAAACCACTATCTCCATCTTTTGTTTCAATACCATCAACAGGAACAAGGTCGATTGCTTCATTCTGGCAAATATCTTCACAAGTTCCACATCCAATACATGACTCTATATCATTTTTATGAAACCCCCTGTATCTTTCGGCACCTTCCCTGCTTTGCGGATCTTTAATAGTAACAGGTTCTTTTACTACATGTTTCCAGGCTGTAAATGGTGATAATATGTCTTTTAATTTCATATTTATTATTTAATATTTGCTAATTACTATTTATTATTGATTTTTTGGTTTAGTGTTTTTCGAGATGCTATAAATATTGATGTTAGTTCTTTACTTTCTTTTTAAAGATCTTCTAACAATTCCAACTTCATTAATTTTTCATCACTAATAAACTCTAACCAAAATATACTTTCATCAGCTTCTTCAATGTCTATACTTAATTTTGAAATAAAACTTTTCGTGGACTGAGCGATACAAGCTGCTCTATAATTTGCAGCAACAGAAGTAGAACATCGAACTAACTGACCTTTAATATGATTCCCTAACATATTTCCAGGAAGAGATAACGCCAATTTCACACATCTATGTGCAAATGCTTTTGTTCTTAATATCAACTCATCTTTGTTCATTAATAAATATTCAATAATAATTAATCAATTCTAAATTATCTTTCAATTTCGGGTGGATAAGTGTGTAATGACACCATTAATCCGGCCACATCAGCAATATTTGTATTAATAATCATTTTTTCTAATAAAGCAATTGCATGAGTGTAACTTGGTCCACGAACATTTATTCTACGTGGATATTCTGTTCCATCAGAAACCATATAATATCCATACTCCCCTCTTGTACATTCTGCCCGACTATATGTTTCTCCTTTTGGTACTTTCCAATGAAGCACATTAGGAGTTTTTGCTTTTATATCTCCTTTTTCCGGCATCTTAGCAAAAATCTGTCGAATTAAATCTATTGAAAGCAAAAGATCTTTTCTTCTCACATCAGCTCTGGTATATATATCAGAATCTTTACCAACAATTGCATCAAAATCTAAATCTGCATATTTTAAATATGGATAATCTTTTCTTACATCTTTTGCCACTCCGGCAGCTCTGGCATTTGGACCAGTAATCCCAAATTTATTTATCCATGCTGGGTCAATATACCCAATACCAACCGAACGTTTTTTGAAAACAGCATTATTAAACATTACTTTATCAATATCTCCCATAAACTTCTCTATGGTCTGTAGAGTTTCTTCCATACGTTCTTTAAAGCCGTCAGGTAATAATCCCCGAACACCGCCGGGAAGTTGATACATATGATAAATTCTACCTCCGGTTAACTCTTCAAATCTATCAAGGACGAGATCGCGAAGATAATTTGCCCATTGGCCAATAATACCTGAACCAAAAGCTCCAGATTGTCCTCCAATCCACATAAGATATGACTGCAAGCGTGACATTTCAAGAACAAGAGTTCTTAACCATTTTGCCATTTCCGGAATTTCAATTCCGGCTAATTCTTCCATTGCAGATGCAAAACAGTACTCATTAAAATCCGGTTCAGGAACAGCAACTCTACACACAATAGGAAAACATTGAATATATTTTCTGCGCTCCATTAGTTTTTCAAAACCACGATGAAGGTAACCAACATGCGTTTCGCAATGCATAACTTCATCGCCTAAGACAGTGAGTTCTAAAGCCATATTCCCGGTAATACCTGGATGCTGTGGACCTTGCCACAATTTTAGATATTTGTGTGAGCTTAAATCTATATCAATTTTCCCATCAGCATTCTTCTCAGGAAATTGCGATCTGTCTTCAGTTATTTTAAACAATTTATTTTTCATCTGGATATAGCTTTTTCTTCATGTACTCTGCCGGATCATTTGATTCTCTTCCGGGTCTTGGGAAATATGTATCTTCCGAGTATTGCTTTGTATCAAAATCTCTTCTATATGGTGGTTTGTCGTCCCATCCTTCAAGAATAAATGGCTTATCAACATCTGGGCTACCCGGGAAATCAATTCCAAACATTTCTTTTAATTCTCTCTGATAAGTTGCTACTTGCTCCCATAAATGATGTGCAGTTTCCATAGTAGCATCCTCACGAGAAATAAACACCCTTACTCCTAAGTCTGATTTCTCATCAGGGTTATTTAAAAGATAAGTCAATTGAAATTCCTCATCTTCCAGCCAGTCAGCAGCAGTAAGTAATACCAAATGCTTAAATCCTTTAACATCTCTCAAATAAGTTACTAAAGAAATAGCATGTTCTTTTGGAATTGTGATAAAACTGAGATTTTCTCGCTGCTCAATAATATCAGTTATATCAAATTTGGTTTTTATATCGTTCATTAATTTATTATTTATAATTGATTAATGATTATTGTATTTTGTTAATTATTTTTCGTGATGCAGATAGTAAACTTTTTACTCCTTTTATCATTTTTCTATCTATGTATATTATTCAATAATTAAATAGTCATTAATAAATAGTAAATCTTATTACCAATTATAATCGGGCATATCCCAATCTTTAATTACTTTCTTTTGATTTGCTTTATACCAATCAAACTTTTCTGCATAGGTATTTGCTCCTTCACCGCGTCCTTCTGTTATAATAGTTTTCAATTTATCGAAACCTGCTAATAATGATTCTGGTCTTGGCATACAGCCGGCAATATAAACATCAACAGGCATATAATGATCAAGTCTATTTATGGTGTTGTAGCTATCCCAGTACATTCCGCCGTTTATAGTACAACTACCAAGCGCAATTACAAATTTTGGATTTTGCATTTGCTCATATGTTCGAACAACTCTTTTTAAAGTTTTCACCGATAAATATCCTGAAACAACAAAAACAGAAGCTTGTCTTGGTGTTGGTCTCCACTGAATCCCATACCTGTAAGCATCAAATCGGGGAGTCATTAAAGGGCGCATTTCAATAGCACCACAACCTGTTCCAAATCCAAGTACCCAAAGGGAATTAGCTCTTGCCCAATTCGCAAATTTTTCAATTATTGGATGTGCTGGCTTATAAACCTTTGGTTTAGCATCACTAAAATAATCTTTTAAAGGATCTATTTCAATTGGTTTACCCTCAGGGGAAATTACCGTTCTTTTTTTAAAATCTTCTTTCATCTTCTAAAATCAAATTAAAATTATTGCAATAATTCCAATAATTAAGGGTACTGTTAAAAACCATCTTACTGATTGATCAACCCTAAAGCGTGGAAAAACAGTTCCCACAAAAACCGGCCACATATAGATTAAAAATGTTTTAAGGATTAGTTCAGCCCAATTTGTTGCACCTCCAAAAAGCAAATTCATAAACAGAATTAATTTTGCTGCGGGAAAAATTGCACGATTAAGTTGCAATACACCCAAAAGACCTGACTGAAATTCTGTAGGTGGTCCTATTGGGATTTCCTGTGGAGCTAAAACTACATCGAAAGGTGAACGTCCCATAGCTCCTAAAAACGCAATTAGCATTGCAATTGCGGCAAAAGGATTGGTAATAATTGTCCAGTTCATAAAACCACCTTGTTGAGCTGCAACAATTTCAGTTATATTTAATGTTTGATATTGCATTGCAATTGCAATAACTCCGAGTGTTAATGGCAATTCAAATGATGTAACTTGTGATAATCCTCTTGAAACACCAATTGCTGAATAAGGATGTCCACTTTCAGCTGCTCCCAACGCCATTCCTAATATTCCAAAAAACTGAAAATAAAGAACTAATACTAAATCTCCGGCAAAAGAAAAGTTTCCAAAAATATCAGATCCAAAAATTACAGGCATAAAAAGTAATAAACCAATACCTCCTGTTAATCTGAAAACCGGAGCAATATAAAACATAACTCCATGAGTAATGGTGCTACGTTTAGCATAATTTTTAATTATATCGATATATGGCTGATACCATCTAATCCCATAACGACGCCCTACTCTTGCACCAATCTTACGAACTACTCCCTGAAGAATAAGTCCATAATTTAAAACAATAAAGATTGTTAAAAGGGCATACCCTATATTTTTAAATTCCATATGATCCTCCAAACGCAATTAGATAAAAGATTACAATAAACGCAATTATATGAAGCACATAAGTCTGTGCGTTCCCGTCATAAATTCGCCTGATTTTATCGGCTATAGCATGAATTCCTTCAGATACTGCCTCCCAAAAATCTGAGATGATTGGTGATACAAGAAATCCTAATGCTTTTTTATAAGGTGCAAAGAAATTATATGCAAAATGTGTAGTCTCCGGCAATGATGGACGTTCAGCTGAATATCCAATATTAAATTGTTTTACTTTCTGAGCATTTCGGTTCATAAACCATAACCATGCAAAAACTATAACAAATATACCCCCAACGATATACATTATTAACTCACCATTCCAGTAGCCAAAATTACTTACTGCTAATTGTCCCTGCCATTCCAAAGCTCCATCAGAAAAATATGGCATTATTACTTCGCCAATTGGTTTTAGTAATGAATTTGGAAATGCAGAGAAGATCATTATTACACCTAAAATTATATATTGAGGAAGCAACATCCAGAATGGAGCTTCTTTTACTTCGCGGTGCTCATCTTTAAGTTGACCCAGAAAGATTGTATGAATTAATCGGAAACAATATAAGAATGCAATTATTCCTGCAAAAAATATTGCACCGGCAGGTAAAAACCATCCTTTATCTAAAACAGCATTATATAATATCCATTTTCCACCAAATCCGGTTAACGGAGGTACGCCTGAAATAACAATAATCCCCATTAAAACAGAAATAAAAGTAAAAGGCATCTTTTTTATTAATCCACCCATCTTATACATTTCTTTAGTTTTAACCCTCATAACAACTCCTCCTATCGCAAGGAATAATAATGTTTTAAACATAAAGTGAATAACAGATAATGAAACTGCTGCCAACCATCCTAAATGCGACATAAGTGCTAATCCAAACAAGGCATATCCTAAAAATCCAACACTGGAATAAGCAAGTAATCGCTTTGCATCTTCCTGAAATGCTGCCATCATATTACCCATTATTGCAGTAATAGCGCCAATCCATGCAAGTGCATAATAAATATCAAAACTTCCAAATGATTGAGCTCCCATTCTTAGCATTAAAACAATTAAACCAAACACACCGGCTTTCAATAAAATTGCTGATACCATAGGTGATACATCGCTTTCAGCCTCGGCATGTGCTCCCGGCAACCAAATGTGTAATCCAATGGAAGCAGTTTTAGTCATAAAACCAACTGCCAGTAAAGTAAAAATTATTGGCGCATAGCCCTGTACATTTGCTAAAATATCAAGCGAATATGATGATTGGCCAATATGAGCCAAACCAAATCCTGCAAGTATTAAATAAGCACCTCCCACCGAGAAAAGCATATAACTCAATGCATGAGTCATTGATTTCTTCCCTCTAATAATTAAGAAATATGAACCTATTGTCATTATTTCCCATGCAAAAAAGAATTCGAGTGTTGTATTAGCCTCAATTAAACCAAGAAGCCCTGCAAACATCATCATTACTAAAGGATAGAAACCTTGTCTTTTCCCTTTATAAGTATATCCCGCAAGTAAAGTAAGAATACCACCTGCAAGAAATATCAAAGCAAAAATCAAGTTAAATTCTTCAAGTCCTGGATATATTGTGTATAAATAATATCCTATACCCGCTATTGAAATTGTGTTTTTAATATATACCGGCAGAAAATCAATTGCATATAAGAAAAGAATAAATAACAGTGGAATGTAATTTAGACTTGCTGCCGAACCTGTTAATGTACTATAATAATATCCAATTGCATATAAACCTAAAGCAAAAATAATGACAGGTATTATTTTATTCCATTGTATTTTAAATTCAGGTAGATCCTGATTTTCACCTTTAATTGCATATCCAAACCAACGGAATAGATAAACTCCTTCGATAAATGATCCGATCAAAATTAGAGCAAGCCAAATAATCTTATCATTATTTGCAAGTTGCATTATTAATTCCCACTTTGCAAAGAATGATGGAAATGGCGGGAATCCAACTAAAGCAAAAATGAAAGTCCCCATCAGAACTAATAAATGTGGATTTCTTCTGATTGCTGCCCATCCCTTTATATTTTTAGAATTAATTATTCCTGATAACCAGAACAATCCGGCTTTTGCAAGAGCATGAGATATTAAAACCCCAAAAGCTATAAATAAAGTTTTGTCTCCAAGATATGGAGTTAAACCAATTATTGTTAATAGCAGACCTATTTGTCCAATTGATGAGTAACCTAATAAACGGTTTGTTGTGTTTTGTTTTAATCCCAATAAATTTGACCCAAGGAAAGTAATGATTCCAATTATACCTATAATATAATACCCCGACTCTCCTACAATTGGTAAAATCTTTGTGAGAACAAAAATTACAGCTGATGCGGAAGCTGCAGAAACAATAGTCCCAATTCCTGGATGTGCTGCTTCATAAACATCCAAAGCCCATCCATTTGCAGGAAAAGGCTTTAATTCCAAGACTATAGCAATAAGAATTAAAAATACGGCAACTGCGCCACCTTTAATAAAACTTAAATTCGAATTAATAATATCATTAATATATAAAGATTCTGCATAATAATACACAGCTATAATTCCAATCAATAGTATACCACTAATAATAGCTGTTGCAATAATATATTTAAATCCAGCACTTATAGCATTTGCACTTTTATCAAGAATAATTAAACCTGCCGTTGCAATACTGGCAATCTCAAGAAATACAAACAGATTGAAAATATCTCTGGTCATTACTACCACATTAAGTCCCATGAACAGAAGAACAAATACCATCATCATCTGAACGCCTTTTTCTTTGAGCTTGTCATACATATATATTGCCGATAGCAATCCTACAATATTTATTATGCTCAAAAAAACTGCTTCATAAAACCCCATTTGCAAACTAATTGAAAATGGTGGTTTAAAACCTGCTGTAAAAATTTGTATTGTTTCCTGTTGCTGAGTTAAAAAAGCATACAACCACTGACCCGAAATAAAAGTCATAAAGGTCATTGCTAATAACATAAATGCAAAAGAAAATTTGACATTAGCTTTCTTGAAAAATCCAAGAGAAAACGCCGTTCCTAATGCAACTGCAATTATATATATTGGTCCTACCATTTTAGATCGTTATAATTATTGATTTCTAATGATTTCCTTTTCTGATACATTTTTAATACATATGTAAGCATTAGTGCTGTAATACCCAATCCAATTACAATAGCTGTAAGAACTAATGCCTGTGGAACAGGATCAACAACTGCGTTTGCAGCATTATTTATATCTACAGCATTATCGAGTATTGGTGCTGTCCCGTTCTTAATATAACCAATGCTTACCATTACGATATGTATCCCTGTATCAAACAAGGCAAATCCGATAATAATCTTTATTAGGTTTTTTTGTGTTAATAAGCCCCATAAACCAATAAGAATTACAAGAATTCCAATAACAAGGCTTATATTTTCTAAATTAAACTTTTCCATTATACTTCGTTCTGATTTTCTTGAAGATTAGCAATTATTCCTGATAATTCGGCACCTACTTTTAATCCAACAAAAATGTAGATAACAGGAATAAGTCCTGCACTGAAAATTGTTCCGAATTTACCTAAGGATAATAATGTATTGTCGAGAAATCCTGCTGCAAAAATAACACCGGCAACGCCAATTAAAACAAAACTCAAACCCGATATTGATTCAACAATTGTAATTAATTTATGACTAACTTCTTTCGCAGGCTGTGACAGCAACATTAAAACCAAGCCCGATGCTATTATTGCTCCCCCCTGGAAACCTCCGCCCGGGCTTAAATGTCCGTTAATAAAAACATATATGCCGAATAATAATGTTACCGGCACTAATATTTTTGATGCTGTATCTAATATTTCACTTGTAGTTCTTAACTTTCGTTTTCGACTTGCACTTGTTTCAATTTTCAGTAAAAAACTCACTATGGCTGCCGACAAGAACAAGATAGTTACTTCGCCAAGAGTATCCAACCCACGATATGTAACTACAACTGCTGTTACAAGGTTTGCAGAACCAACTTCTTCAGGTCCCGATACAGCGTAATGATTTGCTAAAGTATTTAATTCGGAATTACCTTTAAAGCCAACAAATACATTAGCCAATAAAACGGCAAATCCAATTAACACAATAAATATTAATATATTCTTAACCATTTTGTCTTTTTATTTTGTTTAAAACATAAAAGAAAATAATAGTGGATAATCCACTACCAATAGCTGCTTCTGTCATTGCAACATCAGGAGCTGACAAAAGCAGATATAATACCGATGCAAACAAACTAACAGCACCTGCAGCTATTATACCTACTACTAAGTTCTTATGAATAATAGCAATTACTGCCATAATCAGAATTAAAACTCCTATAAAGAGAGCAATTATAAGTTGAATCATGTTATTCGTTTTTAATTTCTTTATTTACTTTATAAGTAGTTTCTTCTTTATCTAACAAATCTGTCACAGTTTTATCTGTCAAAGGAATTTTAATATAATGTGCTGCACGCGCAAGAACATGAGAAGAAACCGGATTGGTAATTAATATAAATATCATTAATAATATTAATTTCCCCCACCACTCAGGTGTAATCAATAATAATCCTATTAATGATAAAAGTGTTCCTAAAGTAGAAGCCTTTGTTCCTGCCTGTATTCGGTTAAACAAATCGGGCATACGAACTAAACCTAAAGCTCCAAGAAATAGGAAAATAGAACCTAACAAAACCAATATTGCACCTATTATTTCTAATGTACTATCCATATTACAATCCCCTTTCAAAATAACGTGAAACAATAATTACTCCCAAAAAGCTAAGTAATCCGTACACTATAGCAACATCCAAATAAATTATTCGAGAAGCTAAATAAGCAATTAATGCAATAAGTGCAAGAGAACTAACTGTCATTACATCATATGCAACTAATCGATCCGGAGCTGTCGGGCCTTTAATAAATCTATAAAGTGATAGCATAATTGCTAACAACATAATTATCGCCGACGCAAAAAGTATTTTACTAACCATATATCTTTTCTAAATGTTTTTCAAATTTTTTAACAATAGCTTCAGTAGCTTTATCAATATCTTCACAACAAACATCTATACAATGAATGTACAGAATATCATCCTCAATATCAACAGTAAGCGTACCTGGTGTAAGTGTAATAGAGTTGGCAAGAATCATTCTTCCCATTTTTGATTTTAGTATAGTCTTTGTTTTTATAATTCCCGGATTTATTGGTAAAGCCGGAGTAAGAACTCGTCTCGCAACATCCAGATTTGATTTAATCAACTCAATTAAGAAAACAAACAGATATAAAATTGTATTCAAGAATGATTTAGGTGTAAATTTCAATTCATTAAATATCTGTATATGTCGTCCAAAAAGTATTGAAATAATTAGTGAAAGAACAAATCCAATAATTATTAATTCTAATTGAAAACTATTATTCAATAAAACCCAAATAATTATTAAAATTATAAAAAGAGATAACTGATTCTTAATCTTCATATTATTAGATATTTATAAGTATAAATATTTATATATTTATATTGCTACAAATGTACTACACAAATTTTTAAATTACTTGTACAAGTTACCTATTTTAAAATACTTTTAAAATAAACATTTGTCTATTTTTTTATAGATTTATGTATATATTATAATTATTCTATATTTGCATTCTGGAGCTTAGTTTTTTCATCTTACTTCTATTTTATAATTTGGAAATGAATTCATTTAGACCAACAGGGTGTACAGAATGTAAAGAAAAGTCGTTATGCTTTAAACAATTAAATAAGGACGAACTCAGATTGACA
>DAOUTQ010000144.1 GCA_030668615.1 Bacteroidales bacterium
CGAAATATTGGCTATGTTTTTCAAGAGAATCACTTATTTCCTCACTTATCAGTAAAAAAGAATTTACTATACAGCAAACCATATATCAAGAATAAATCTCAATATTTTTCTTTTAAGGAAGTAGTAAGCCTTTTAGATATATTATCATTGCTTAATAAAAAGCCAAGACAACTTTCAGGTGGTGAAAGACAAAGAGTTGCAATTGGTAGAGCTCTCCTCTCCCAACCTCGTTTGTTATTGCTCGATGAGCCGTTCTCAAATGTCGATTGTTCTAAAAGAAAGCAAATTATTTCTTATTTATTAAGAATCAATAACCATTTCAAAATTCCGATGGTAATTATTAGTCATCATTTGGAAGATATTCTTAAACTTACACGTAAAATTGTAATTATTGAAGATGGCAAGTCAATAAATTCTGGTGATATATTTAATATTATTAAAAATGGCGAAAATCCGGAACTTATAAAATCTAAAAAATTTCAAAACACATTTGAAGCATGGTTTGAAAGCTATAACCAAACTGAAAATATATATCATTTGATTACTAAAGAAGATATAGAAATTAAAATTTCAAATCATTCTAAATTATTAAATGAACATACAACAAAAGGTACAAGAATTCAACTAAGCCTTAGACCTACGGACATTGCTTTAAGTATTGAAAAACATAAGGGAACAACAATACAAAATCAACTGCAAGGAACTGTAAATAAGATTATAAAAACTTACGAAGGTGTCTTTTGTATTATAAATTGTGGTTTTGAATTATTTGTTGAAATATCAGAAGGAATTATTAATAACTTATATCTACACGAGGGTCAGGAAATCTATTGTCAGATTAAAGCTAATGACTTTGATGTAGTTCATGTCTTTGATAAAATAGAAGAAGAAACAAAAAATACTATATCGGTAAATCACTCTGAAGAAATACTAATTTCTGAAAGATCATAAAATAAGAATTTATTAACTCGTTAATTATGATAACATTTATTCTAAATAATAAACTTATACAAACTGAAGCCCATCCTGGAACTACATTACTTGATTTTATTAGATATGGAGAGAATTTGCCGGGAACCAAAATAGGATGTCGTGAAGGTGATTGTGGAGCTTGTACAGTTTTGGAAGGAACTTATAGTAACAACAAAGTACATTATAAAAGCATTGTCTCATGTCTCACTCCTCTTGGAAATGCACAAGGGAAACATATTGTTACTATCGAAGGAGTAAATATGAAAGAATTATCACCTGTTCAAAGTGCAATGGTTGATAATGCAGGAACGCAATGTGGTTTTTGCACACCTGGTTTTGTAATGTCTCTCACAGGACATAGTCTTTCGGAAGAACCATCAGATAAAGAAAAGGTAATAGCTGCTATTAGTGGAAATATTTGCAGATGTACAGGATACAAATCAATTGAAAAAGCAGCAGAAAGTATCTCTGAATTATTGAAAGTAAAAGATATTAATGATCCCGTAAAATGGTTGGTTGAAAATAAATTTTTGCCTGAATATTTTCTTGAGATTGGAAACAAATTAAATCAAATCGAGATTAAATCAAAATCAATAGAAAATTCAAAAATAATTGGTGGTGGAACAGATTTAATGGTTCAAAAACCTGAAGAAATAGCAGAAACAGATATTGATTTACATTATAATAGAAATGATTTAAAAGGTATTAAAGAAGATAAAAATTCTATCATTATTGGTTCTGCTACAAATGCAGGAGAAATAATGAAATCGACTGTAATGCTTAAGTATTTTCCTGAAATTAAATCATTTTTCAAATTAATCTCTTCGGAACCTATACGAAATATGGGAACCGTTGCAGGAAATTTTGTTAATGCATCTCCAATTGGCGATTTAAGCATATTTTTCTTGGCTTTAAATGCAAATGTTATTTTAAAAGAATCAAAAAACACTCGGAAAATTGCCCTAAAAGATTTCTTTTTAGATTATAAAAAATTGAATCTAAACAGTGGCGAATATATAGAAACTGTTAGTATTCCAATACCAAAAGAAAAGTATCGTTTCAATTTCGAAAAGGTAAGTAAACGAACTCATTTGGATATTGCCAGTGTTAATTCTGCCATATTTTTAAAACTTAACAGTGATCTTATTGAAGAATGTTCAGTTTCCGCAGGTGGAGTTAGTGCTATCCCAAAATATCTGAGTAAAACATCCGAGTATTTAGTTGGAAAAAAGATTACAAATGGAACAGTTTTTAAAGCAAATAAAATTCTTCAAGAAGAAATTTCACCAATTAGTGATGTTCGTGGAAGCGTCGATTATAAAAGACTGTTATTAAGACAGTTATTCTTCGCTCATTTTATTAAACTATGCCCTGACAGTATATCATTAAACGAATTATTAAGCTAAAACCTGTAATTATTATGAAAAATATAGATTCAAAAAATCATGTTACAGGTAAATCCGTTTATGTTGATGATATACCTGTTCAGACCGGAACTCTTTTCGGAGCAATTTTCGGATCACCTAAAGCTCATGGTAAAATCAATAATCTTGATTTATCGAAAGCAGAAGCCTTGGAAGGCGTTGAGCAAATTTTTACTTATAAAGATATTCCTGGAAAAAATCAGATTGGAGGAATAATTGAAGACGAACCTCTTTTAGCTGAAAATGAAGTTCATTTTATAGGTCATCCTGTCGCTTTTATTGTTGCAAAAAATGAAAAAATAGCACAAAAAGCAGCTAAGCTTATTAAAATAGAAATAGAAGAACGTGAAATTATTACTGATCCTCGAGAAGCACAGAAAAAAGGGCATTTGTTAATACCACCTCGAACATTTCATATGGGTGATGTAGAAAATGAATGGTCGAAATGTGAATCTATTTTTGAAGGCAAAGTTGAAATTGGTGGACAGGAACATTTATATATTGAAACTCAGGGTTCTTACGCTTATCCTATTGATAATGGAAGTATAAAGATTCATTCATCAACTCAAGGGGCAACTCTTGTACAGAAAATTGCTGCTCAAGTATTAGGATTACCAATGCACCGAATTGAAGTTGATGTGGCACGATTAGGCGGAGCTTTTGGAGGAAAAGAAGATCAGGCTACAGCATATGCTTGTATGGCTGCTTTGGCTTCATACATTTTAAAAAAGCCAGTCAAACATATATTACATCGTTTAGACGATATGCACATGACAGGTAAACGTCATCCGTATAGTTGCGATTTTAAAATTGGTTTAACGAAAGATTATAAAATATTAGCATTTCAAACGACCATGTATCAAAATGGTGGTGCTGCAAGCGATTTATCTCCTGCAATTATGGAACGTACCTTGTTTCATTCTACTAATGCATATTTTATTCCAAATACCGAAGTAAATGTTTATAGCTGCAAAACAAACTTACCTCCAAATACAGCTTTTAGAGGATTTGGTGCTCCTCAGGGAATGTTTTTAATAGAATCTGCTATTGCTAAAGCAGCATGCGAATTGAATGTTCCTAAAAGAATTATTCAGGAGAAAAATTTCATTAAAGAAAATGACTTATTCCAATATGGTCAAATAGCTGAAAATGCAAATATTATAAACTGCTATCAAACTGCTGAAAAAACGTATCATATTGATAAGATTGAAAAAGATATTCAGGAATTTAACTCTAAGAATCCGAATGTCAAAAAAGGTATGTCTATAATGCCAATATGTTTTGGTATTTCCTTTACAAAAACCCCAATGAATCAGGCTCGCGCTTTAGTTCATATTTATCAGGATGGAAGCCTTGGAATTAGCACTGGCGCCATTGAAATGGGACAAGCTGTTAATACCAAAATGATTCAGGTAGCAGCAAAAGTTTTTTCTATAAATACTGATCGAATTAAAATTGAATCAACCAATACAACACGTGTTGCGAATACATCCCCTACAGCAGCAAGTTCAGGTGCAGATTTAAATGGAAATGCTTTACGAATAGCTTGTAATACTTTATTAGTGAGATTGAAAGAAACGGCAGCAAAAATGCTTTCTTGCGACATTTCTGAAGTTTCCATCGTGAATGAGACTGTACTGAAAAATGGAAAGAAAACAGAAATTCTGTGGGAATACTTGATTGAAACTGCATTTCTCGATCGTGTTTGCCTTACGGAAAACGGACATTACGCAACACCGGTTATTCATTTTGATAAAACAAAAGAAACAGGACATCCATTTGCCTACCATGTTTATGGAATAGCAATTTTAACTGTTACATTAGACTGTATTCGAGGAACTTATGAATTCGATGATGTAAAAATTGTTCATGATTTTGGAAACAGCATGAACACAACTATTGATAATGGACAGGTTGAAGGAGCTGTTGTACAAGGAATTGGCTGGATGACAATGGAGGAACTGGCTTTTGATAAAGATGGTCGTTTATTATCGAATAGTTTATCAACATATAAAGTACCTGATATTTATTCTGTTCCTAAAAACATTGAAATTACAGCTTTAAAAACTGAAGGTCCAGAATTGGCATTATTACGATCCAAAGCTATTGGAGAACCTCCATTTATGTATGGAATTGGAGCTTATTTCGCTCTTGTTAAAGCAATTAAAGCATTTAATTCAAATTATAAAATTGATTTTGATTCTCCGCTTACACCAGAGAAGGTATTAATGAGGCTTTATCAGAAATAAAATATATTTTGTCATATTGAGCCTGTCGAAATATGAACCAGTTATATTTTAAAATACTGTTCGTATTCTTCCAAGGTATTAATATTCACAAGAATCTTCTCATCTCCAACCGGTACTTTCATTTTGGGGAATTGATTCAAAAACTCTTTGAGATGCTTTTGATCTTCTTCTGTACATGTAATTTCTTTTATTACTTTTTCTGATATTAAGAATGGGTGTCCGCCTTTTCCTTCAAATTCAGGGCTTACGTAATCAGCATTATCTCTATGTATTAATAAGTTTTTAAGAACCTCATGATTTACAAATGGATTATCCACATTATGAATAAATACAGAATGAACTTTAGATAAGCTCCTTGCTCCTATTTTAAGTGAATAAAACCTGTGCCATTCAGGATGTTTGTTAATTACAAACTTTACTTTTTCAGGAAACCAAATCTCATTTTTATTCAAATAATCAAATCCAATCTCATTAACTACAATTTTAATTTCTTTGCAACCCAAACTCAAATATTCACTAACAATATGCTCTATAAAATTATGCTCTTCGTTATACTTTAATGATAGTTTTGGGAAACCCATTCGTTCTGATTTTCCAGCTGCAAGTATAATTGCAGAAAATTCTTTTTCGTTTATATTATTTTGCTTCATCTTTTTCCTGAAATAAAGTATAAATATAGAAGAAATTTAAGAATCTCAGCTGATTTACGTAAATTTGTTTTGTTACTGTTATTTAGAATTTTGATTTTTATATTGATACAAAAATCATGTTAATTAACTAATAATCAAGAATAAATTTAATTCTTAATTTGTAATTTTCAATTCTTAATTCATTTTATGCTATGTCAGACAAGTTTTATCCTATATCTATCAAGCAATTATTGCAGATCATTTTAAAAGAATACAATACCAATAAAAGTATTTTTGGTATTCCTGAAGAGTTGTTTTTTAATCCTGTGAAGGATAACAATTTTAAGGTAAATCAATTTAATCAAAACATTGATTCTCCTATTGGTGTTGCTGCTGGTCCGCATTCTCAAATGGCACAAAACATTATTGGATCATGGCTGATGGGCGCCCGATATATAGAACTAAAAACTATTCAAACACTTGATGAAATTGAAGTTTCAAAACCTTGCATAGACATGCAGGATGAAGGATATAACTGTGAATGGTCGCAAGAATTAAAGATTAAGGAAAGCTATAATGAGTATTTAAACGCATGGATTCTTATTCATATTCTGAATCATAAATTTGGCTGGAATAAAGAAATTGGAACTATTTTCAATATGAGTGTTGGATATAATCTGGAAGGAATCCTTAAAGAAAACGTTCAATGGTTCTTTTCAAAAATGAATGATTGTTCTGCTGAACTACAAGATAAAATAACTGAAATTCAGGAAGCATATCCTGAAATTAAATCTATAGCAATACCTGCACAAATCTCCGATAATATTACTTTATCTACAATGCACGGTTGTCCGGCAAATGAAATTGAGGATATAGCAAAGTATCTTTTAGAAGAAAAGAATCTACACACTTTTGTAAAATTAAACCCGACTCTACTTGGTATAGAACTATTAAGAGAAATCTTAAACAAAAGTTCAAATTTTAAAACAAATGTTCCAGATATCGCATTTGAGCACGACCTGAAATATCCTGACGCTTTAAAAATAATTCGCTCATTACAAGAAACAGCGAAGCAGAAGAATTTACAGTTCGGATTAAAACTCACTAATACATTAGAGTCTGTGAATAACAAACCAGTATTTGGTTCTGAAATTGATATGATGTATATGAGTGGTCGTGCTTTGCATCCTATTTCAATTAATGTTGCAAAGAAATTACAAAACGAATTTAATGGCGAATTGCAATTATCATTCTCTGGTGGTGCAGATGCTTTTAATATATCAGATATTCTTTCGTGCGGATTTAAAACTGTAACGGTTTGTTCCGACATATTAAAGCCAGGCGGATACATGCGATTAAATCAGTATTTTGATGAACTTCAAAAGAATAATTCGTTAAAAATCACGAAAGAAACAGCTTTAAATAATCTAAACAATTATGCAGAAAAGGTTTTAGAATCAGATCAATACAAACGAAAATCTATTAAAGATCTTGATATTAAAACTGAACGAAATTTAGGCTTTTTCGATTGTATTTCAGCTCCTTGTAAAGATACTTGTGCTACAAATCAGGATATTCCTGATTATTTATACTATGCTTCTACCGGTCAATTTGATAAAGCTTATGAAGTGATTTTAAAAACAAATCCATTTCCATCCATAACTGGAATGGTTTGCGATCATTTATGTCAAAATAAATGTACACGTGTAAATTATGATAATTCATTATTGATTCGTGAAGTAAAACGATTTATATCTGAGCAAGAAGAAGTAAAGTTAAACCCAACTAATAAAAACAACTTAAAAGTTGCCATTATTGGAGCCGGACCATCGGGATTATCTTGTGCATATTACTTAGCCTTAGCTGGTTTTAATGTTGAAGTTTTTGAGGCTAATTCCAAAGCTGGAGGAATGGTTCAATATGCAATCCCTGGATTCAGATTAACCGATGAAGCCATAGAAAAAGATTTTAAACGAGTAACTGATTTAGGTGCTCAAATTCATTATAATCAGAAAATTAATAAAGAAAAATTCCAAACCTTAAAAACAAACTATAATTATTTATTTGTTGGTGTTGGTGCTCAACTCTCTGCTCCTTATAAACTAGAAGGAATTGAATCAAAAGGTGTATTAGATTCTATAAAATTCTTATTTAATGTTAAAAAAGGAGAAGAAACAGGAATCGGTAAAAATGTTGTAATTATTGGTGGCGGTAATACTGCTATGGATGCAGCACGAACCGCTTATCGTTTAGTTGGAAAAGAAGGTAAAGTAAGTATCGTTTATCGTCGTACAATTAATGAAATGCCTGCAGATCAAGGAGAGATTAAAGCTATTTTAGAAGAAGGAATGAAAATTATAGAGCTAATTGCTCCTGAAAAAGTTCTAAGTGAAAATGGCAAAATTAAATCACTCTTATGCAGCAAAATGGAGTTAGGAGAAAAGGATGCTTCAGGAAGACCAAGACCGGTAAAAATAGAAGGATCTGAATTTGAAATTCATTGTGACACTATTATTCCTGCTATTGGTCAAAGTCTTGATATTGACTTTATTTCGGAAGAATTCCTAAAAGCCAAAATAGGTAATTATCAAACTCAAATTGAAAATATATTTATTGGTGGTGATGCATTACGAGGAGCTGCAACAGCAATTAAAGCCATTGGTGACGGAAGAAAAGCTGCTGAGCAAATTATTAATAAATCAGAAATTGATTTTGAAATTTTAAAACCTACAAATGGGAAATTGCTAAGTAAAAAAGAACTAATTCTAAAAAGAGCCGAAAGAAAATTTGCTCCAGAATTAATTGAGCTTGATATAAATGATCGTAAAAACTTTAAATTAGTAAGCGAAACTTTAGATAAAGAAACTATTAAAGAAGAAGCTGCTCGTTGTTTACAGTGCGATGAAATTTGTAACATTTGCACAACGGTTTGCCCTAATTTTGCTAACTACTCATACGAAACTGAACCTGTAACATATTATCTGCAAAAAGCTATTCAGCTTGAAAATGGTGAACTTGAAATTGAAAATGAAGGATTATTTGAAGTAAATCAAAAATATCAGATATTGAACATTGCCAATTTCTGTAATGAGTGTGGTAATTGTAATACTTTCTGTCCTA
>DAOUTQ010000112.1 GCA_030668615.1 Bacteroidales bacterium
TATCAATTACTCGGTTCACAAAATTGATGATAAGAAATCTTTTCTTTCAATAAATGTAATTGCCTAATATTTTAATTAATGATTCAGACCTTAGAAATAACAGGAACAAGAGATACTCCTTATGTATTGCTTGATGCAAAAAATAACCTTTTTCAAATAACAGGGAACTCTTTACCTGAAAATTCTGCTCAATTTTTTAATCCCATATTTGACTGGATTGAAGAATATTTAAAATCTCCCAATAATTCAACTCACCTAATTTGTAATTTAGAATATTTCAATTCTTCATCAGCAAAAATGATTTATCAGCTATTTGTTGAAATTGAAAAAATAAAAGAAGCAGGAAAAGAAATTAGAATAAGCTGGTACTACGAATCTGAAGACAAACTAATTGAGGAAAAAGGATTAGAGTATAAATCAATCCTTAGCATCCCCTTTGAAATGATCGCGAAAAAGTAATATTCCCAAGCAAAATTTGAGTTTATAAATATCTATTTATACGATACAAAAAAACGTTTTCGTATAAAACATGTTATACCAGCTGGAATAATACAAAGAATTGTACTAACCGGAGTAAATGTACAATGAGCTTTGTAACCGATCAAGCACAATTTACTTGCACCTTCTGATGATAATAAAGTTGATATTGCCACAAGTGTAAAAATAACGGTAAGAGAAAACAGCCACCAATATCCCTTTTTTCTGATTTTCATATTCAATTATAATGAGTTAAAAATTATGCTATAATGAATCTATTCTTTTTATAAGCTTTTTCAGAAATTTCTTTTCCTTTTTTATCAATAATCCATGCAAATGGTCTATATATATTCCCTTTTTTGTTTCAGAATAATAATCGTCAGGTTCAATAGTAAATATGCTAATATTTAATTCACTGGCGTCATTCTCAAATTGAAGTTCAAATTGAAACATTCCTTCTTGTTTAATACTTTTTAAGGTGAAGTTTTCAAATTCATCACCAACGGACATCTCAAATATTGATGGTCCGGCTAAATCAAAAATTTCTGATCTTAAATCCATTGCTCCATCAATAACCTGTCCAATCTCCTCAAGCTTTTCATTAAACTCCAGATTATCTGAAAATTCTGCCAATTGCTTATAAATAATAGCAGCTCTTACATATTCTCCATTATGCAAAAGATACTTGCCAAATTCACTATATTTTTCAATATATTCATTAATCAGTTTTTCATTTGTTAAATTATTTTTAAAAGATTTGCATAAACCAAGGCATCCAATTCTGGCATAACTTACAAATATGTAATCAAGGTCGGTATTTTCAGATATAGCATTGTTAAAAAATATAAAACTGTCAGGATCTTTATTGTCCAGGGCAGTCACTTCTCTAATTTTTTCAAGTGTAATTTCATTCTCATATCCCTGATATAATAGACGAACATACGAGTTTAGTTTTTCGTTACCAAGACGAGATATAATATTCAAGTACGATTTTATTCTTTCGTTCTCGCCTTTAGTATCAAGCAATTCTTGATCCCAGAAGAACAATAGTTCTATTCCTTCAATGTTTTCAGCAATTTTAGTTCCTTTATACATATTTATTCCAACATGAAAAAGTGAAGGCCATATATATGTTTTTGAAAATAATTCCGGAATATATATTATATAAGAAGGTATGTTAAAATTTTCATTTGTACAGTTGATAACAAAAATATTCTTGAATGCAGAAATTGTTTTATCATATATTTCATGTATTGAGCTAAATGATATTTTATCATATATTAATGAAATCTGAGGAAGTGCATCAATATCACTATAAATTTTTTCAATAAAATATTTACTAAACATCCTGAATGCACCCCATCCTTGCTGTCGTGTGATTGTTTTTCCTGCATCTTGAACATCTTCATTAAATGACTGGATACTTTCACTCAGTGCTCTTATTAAAGCAATTCTCTGATCTATATGACAACCTCCAGATGAAAACGATTTATGTCCTGTTTTATCATATTCTGTCCTAACAAAATATGAATAAAATTGTACTCCATTTATATTTATGGAAACATCTACAATATCGAATTTATCAAAATAAGTGCTGCATTTTACTATTATATCTTCAAGTTCTGGAAAATATTCAGCTACCGAAGCATAAATAATTTTTGTAGCTTTAATATCATTCAGACAAAAAAGTGATTGAGTATAACGTTCTACAATTTCGAAAATACCACCCGTAATTGCTTCTTCATCGCTATTACCCGCAGTAAATCCATTTGTCCCCATTGTATCATAAAGAACTGTTCCGGGAAAATATACTTCTGTATCATCTATAATATCATGAACTTTAATATAGTTATCCTCATTTTCCCTTAGTTTAAATCCAAATTTTTTATCCTTAAAATGATCATTTAGATATGGAGCATTTTCTTTTAGATATGTAAAATACTCATCTGAACTTAAAGATTTTATGTTTTCTTCTTTTGAATACAACAACTTTTGTTCGTGTAATTTAATCGATAGCCTCTCAAACATCTCAACAAATAAGCTTGCCTGGCATTGTTCTATGGACAAACCTTTCCCGTTTGATTTTAAATGACTCAAATGTTGGGCTTCCTTCAAATAAGGGAATTCATCAGGAAACATTTTGTATAAACCATATGGATTTATTAAAAAAGTACCTGTATAAACTCCAAATTTTTCTTGTCGTTCCTCCAATAGCGCTAGGCGTTCCGTAATAGAATCGAAATTAAATTCATCGAAAATTTCACTACATTTTTTTACCGTTAGCTCCGGAGTAATTTCTTTTAACGCATCTTTTGAATAAATACCCATAACAACTTAATTTAATTTGTCACTAAAATAAACAATCTGGCTAAAATCTAATTAATAAATTACTATATTATTTTAATTTTATATTAGTGATTTAATATATCTAAAATTATTGGTTTTAAACCACTAAAGAAAAACTCCACAGCTATTACCATAACAATTAAACCCATTAAACGCATCATAACATTATTGCCTGTTTCTCCTAAAAATTTAATGATCTTTGTTGAGCTTATCAGAATTAAGTAAGTTAATAGTAATACTACAAATATGGAAGCAAACAGTATTATTATTTGCCCAACACCCGACGCATCTTCCATTAAAACAATAGCATTAGTTATTGCTCCAGGACCACAAATCATTGGGATGGCAAGCGGAGTTATGGATATATCATTAACATATTTTTTAACTTCCGATTCTTTCACTTTTACTTTTCCTAATCGTGCCTGAAGCATATCCATCCCCATTAAAAAGAAAATTACACCTCCAACAATCCGAAAACTATTTACTGATATACCAAAAAAATTAAACAATAGTTGTCCTGAGAATGCGAATATTACAATAGTAATAAATGCTACTATTACTGCTTTTTTAGCTGTTTTTACTCTGGATTTATGATCCAGATCAGTTGTCATTGTCATAAAAATAGGCATTGTACCTAATGGATTAATTAAAGTAAAAAAAGAAGTAAAGCTTAAAAGAGCAAAAGTTAATATTTCATTCATCTTATTCTATTTTATAGCAAGATAATTATTTATTAAAAAGTGAAGTAAAAATCTGTATTTATTTTTTTATCTGAGATTATTCCTTTGTCCATTCCATCAACTAATCTTAAGCAAGCTTTCTTAAAATCATCATAAAAATCTTCGGCTACTAATATTAGTTTTTCATCGGTTTCCTGTAAATGCTTTTTCCCAAATTCTGAATTACTTTTAGAAGTTAATAATAAAGAACGACTTACTGTAAATGTGTGAGCAAGGCTCGCCCGTAACTTATCATATAATTTATGATTATTATTTAACCTGGAATACTCCTTTGGCATTAATCGGTTAACTGCGTGCGAAAAACGAAGTTTAGATTGTTCGCGTGCTTTTAATGGTTTTGAATCCAAAAAGCTGCCCAAAGTCTCCAGTCCCTGAGCCATAATAACAAATGCAAAATGATAAAATCCAGCATCTACAAGCCGACCTGTTTCTTTAATAAAAACTTTTTGGATAAATTCTTTTGCTAATAAATTATTTTCGTTACTCATACCTTCTTTTCCTTTGTACAAAGGTTGTAAATAAATCTGAACACTAAAAATAATAACTCAGCTCAATTCCGTAATCAAAATTATACAATTTATAAACTTCATGAATTGAAAGAAAAGAGCGTGTTACACGCAAACCAATTAAGGCTTTTTCTTTTTTATTTAATGAAAGTTTAACCACCCCAACCCAAGAATAATCAAAATCCTTAAACTTATCAAACAAAGAAATGTCCTGCCCGTAGCTGTAATCGCTAACCAGCTTTTGTGAGTTTAATAATTTTGCCATGGCAACTCCCAGTTCAAGATAAAGAGAAAAGTATAAGAATATAACGAACTTATATTCGTAATATTTTCCTTTATTCTATTTCCCAATATTTAAGGAATATCATTGAATAAAAAATCTTTATTTCAAGTTTATTAAAATTCTAATTCACTAAATAGTTTCAGAGATTTGTCCAGTACAATTTTAGTCTCATCAATAATATGACTTCTCCATGCATCCGATGAGGGATAATCCATTTCAATAAAATCTTCTTTTGCTTTTTTTAGATCTTCTTCAGAAACGAATCCATACTGTTCAACCTGATTTTCCTGTATCATAACATGTAATGACTTTATTGAGCCAATTGTAGTTTGGCTATCCATTGTTCCATATTCAAACATCATTGGTATAAATATTTTATCGTTATTGATTTTCCCAATGTAACTATTAAAGTCGCCGGTATAAGTATAAAAATCATCTGAATCGCCCCAGTCAATATGAAAACCTTCAAAAACATCTTCCATGCGTTTTTTTACTGATTCCTCAACCGGGTTCGGAAATAAATGTAATTTACCACGCTCACCCCATGCAGTATGTAAATCTATGGCAAATACAGTTTGGTATGGATTGCAGATTGTGTCAATAATTGGAACAAGATCTTTAATTTGTGGCTCAAAATCATTACCTCCATAATATAAACCTTCCGGGAATTCGTATTGACCCTGCAAAATGGCCTGTCTTAACACAGGCATTGATTTTTCAACAATTTCCTTAATTGCTTCGATAAAGAAAAAACGGTTTCTCAAGCTTCCAACTTTTACTTTCCCCTTAGGGTTTATAAAATCATAAACTTTAGGATAATTTTTATTTTTTAACTGGTACAAGTTTTTATCAATATCGCTGTTGCGATTTAAATCAATATTGTTTTCTGTAACTCTTCTTATGTACTTCATACCATAAGGATTAATGCCGTGAATAAGCAAAATTCCCGTTTTATCAAGAAACTTATTGTTTATGTAATTATCCATAAAAAAAAGCTGCACTGCACTACCAGCAAAACCTTCCATGCCATGCACCCCAGAGCTAAGAATAATTATTTTATCCGCCTTTTTTGAACCAGGAATAAAACAAAAATCAATAGTTAAATTGGTATCCTTACTACATAATACCGGAATATCGAACTTTTTTGTGTCGGGATATTTTAATATTAATTCATCAGATTTTAACCGGAATTCTTTTCGGGCATCATCGTATGTTTCGTTAAAATAAGAAAGGTTATTTTCTTGCACCTGATAATCATCTTCAAGGGAAAAATTGTTAAATGCAACATAGAAATAACTGATTGCTCCAAGAATTAGAATTAAAAGAGCTCCTGTTATTACAATTAAGATTTTAATAGCCTTTTTCATAATACAATATTTTTATGTTTAATGTAAAGATAATAAAATCTTAATTGCCCTGATCATCGAGGATTCCTTTTACGCGACCTACTTCGCCAGTTGTTAATCTAACTTTTATTCCATGAGGATGTGACGCAGATTTAGTAAGAATATCCTTAACTATACCTTCTGTTAGCTTTCCTGTTCTTTGATCATTCTTCAGAACAATAGCCACAAGTATTCCCGGTTTTATATTTGATCTTTTTGTTCCACTCATTACTTTTCTTCTTTAAAAAATACTTGATAAAAATGCATTCCTGTTTTTTCATCGAAACCTTTGGTGATATATTCACGATTACCATGCACGTAAATGTGAAAGTTCTTATCAAGTTTAATTACGCTTTTAAATACTCTTGATTGTTTTTTAACAGCACTGTCAGATATTTCAAATTCGTTCGATATCTGTATTTCATTTTCTGTCTCGTACACCTTTCTGTAATTATTGAAACTGTCAATCAAATCTTTGTCTTCGATTACTTTTTCAGCAAAATCTTCAAGTTCAAAATTATCTGTTTCTTTAAAAAACTTTTTCGATTTATTTATCAAATCAACCTGATCGGCCTTTGCTACTTCAAATTCGTTTGGCATTTCTTTTACCACAAAATTTTTATACATTTTCATCACATTCTCGGTGTGATAATATTCATCTTCACGTTGTTTAACTTTCAGAAAATCATCAATCCAGTAACGCGCATCTTCACCTTTATTTGTTTTATCGACCGTTGTAACAACAAAACCATTCTCTTTTTCAAGATTAAGAATCAAACATCCTTTATCCAGTTTTTTTATATCGATTCCTTGTTCGCTTTCAATTGCAAATCCATCCTCTTTAGGATACACCTTTAAAAAAGTTTCACGTGTTTCTGATTTAAACAACCCGATTGCATCAACAGGCTCGTTATCAAATTCAATATCCTGAAAATAAACAATGTAAAACTCTCCTCCGTTTATATTAGGATGTGTAGAATTTTCATAAAGGTGCTTAGCCAGATTTACAGATTGATCATACAGTTTATCCGGATCATTAAATATTTGTGAAACATAATGATAAACTTCATTTAGATTTAAATCTGATTCGTGATAAAAATTAAAATATTCATTTGATTTAAATGGTGTAAGAAAATATTTACTTAAAATATCCTTTGTATCATCATCTGTTTTTAAATTATCTTTTGATAACCGAATGTTTTCATCGTTTTGTTTATTGCCTACTTTATGAACAACAATCTGATCAATAATAGTTTCTGAAAATAATAACATAATCGTTAAATTAATTGAAGTATAAAGATAATTCATAAAAAGCAAATATCCCCAGGCAACCACACCCGAGGATATTCTAAATTAAATTCCAATAAATCGAAAAATAACCTGATGCAAAGATACTCAATAAAATCTATTAAGTACTATTCGAATTACTTACGAATATCAAAGGAGTTAAATTTTATAATTTTAAACTCATCTTAAAAACTGGATTCCATCTTTAATAAGGATTATTGAAAAAATTAAAAGAATAAGTCCTAGAAATTTTACAACAATTACGTAGTATTTATTTGATAATATATTTTTAGATTTATCAGACAAATATGCAATTACAATCTTTGTACCAACAATAAAAATATAAAACCCTGAAATAAATAAAATTGCTGCCATAAAGCTTTCGTTATAAGCTTTGATCGAAATTGGACCGCCAACTAACATCCAGAATAAATAAGGATGAGGGCTTAAAAAGTTTGCAATTACTCCTTTTTTTAGTGTCTTACTTTCAGGTGCCTCTAAACTTATTTCTATTGTTTTTATTCGAATATTTTCATAAGCTAAATACAATAAAAATGCAGCTCCTAACAATGAAATTATACCCAACAAATTTTCAGAATCTGACAGTTTGTGAATTACAAAAATAGAAAGAAATACAATTGGCAAATCTGAAATAAGAGGAACAAGAGCCATTTTAATTCCCTCTTTACGATTATACTTTATAGTTTCAGTTATTACCAGTACCAATAATGGTCCGGGTGATATTCCGGCTACAAATCCTAACCCAATTCCAGCAATTAAATAATCAAACATTGGAATTTATTTTATATTGGTATAATTAATCAAAGTTTATATGTGGATATACTGCCAGATCGTTAGCAATTTTTCTGTATACTTTCGCTTTCTTTTTATCTTTTTCGCTATAAATCCTTGATAGTCCATAAAACGCAAATGATGAATAAGAATTTCCATAATTTCCGTACTTTTCAATTTCTTGGACAGCTTTTACATAAAGCTTAATTGCTTTTGCGTGATTATGAATCTTTTTTTCCACAATTACTGCCTCATAAATTTCGCAAACAATAAGGAAAAAATCATTCGTAGTATTCATCTGTTTTAGTTTCATAATATAGTCAGAAGCTAAATCATATTTCTTTAACATTAATAATGTTTTAATTCGATATGAAACGTACAAAGGATTATTAGGATAAGAATCATTTAAATATTCAAGATAATGAAGGGCAGCCGGATAATTTGCTTCGAAATTCAGGTTGATGTAAATCAAAAAAAACAAAGACTCTGTATCAAGAAAAACTCCATTCTTCCAGTTATATTCCAGTTGTTGTAAACCAAGTTCAATATTACCTTTAGGAAAGAAATATGCAACAGGTTTATATATTGGATGAGCTTTGGGATATGCTTCACTGTAATAATTATAAATACCTGTAGTAAAATAAAAATCCGTTATATCCTCTTTAAGATCGAATCCTGATGTTATCATTTTATAGGATCTGCCTAAATGCGGAATTACTTTTGAAGACAAGCCATTATCGGCATAGTATTGCATAATAAACATTCGGCTCATTAAATTAAAAAATATTGCTTCACTATTATGCTTGTCTTTATCAAGGCTGTTCTCAGCTAATGAAATAGCATTTTCAATTCTGTTTATATAATGATCATGATGCTCACTCTCTGGCACAATCGGGAAGTATTTCCAGTAAAGCACTAGCGCATAAAACAACTGAGTAAATGCATGATCAGGATATTTTTCTTCCAACTCTTTATAGGCTTTTTCTGTATTCTCAAACTGAAAATTATAAATACTATCAACTTCAGTTTTTAAACGTAAGATGAATAAAGAATCAGAAAAAATAGATTCCTGAGCTGATAAATTTATCGATTGAATTAAAAATAATATTACTACGAATCTTTTCATAAGTCACTTTATGCAATTAGCTATCAAATTTATAACTAATGATTTAATTAACAAACATTAGCATTATCTGACTTTCCAACTTCCCTTAATCCATCCGAATGTGCGCACTGCAAAATAGTAAAGCCACCACCAAATAAATCCTGCTTCTTTTAGATTGACTTTAAAAAGTTTATCGGCTTGTTTTCGAGTTACATCAACTGTTTTTTTATATTGATTAATAGCATCGTGAAACATAGAAGCATAATATGTAATCGCTTTGCCGGTAGAAAGAACCATCATTCCATCTGGAGTACCGAATGTAAACTGTAAAAAGTTAAATTTGGGTGTGCAACCATCCCATGCAAATCCATTAGCATGAGTACCTTTTACAGTCATTTGTCCATCAGGCTCAATTTCAAGCCATTCAGAACTAAAAGGTTTGTTAAGTATCTTCGTTTGAATTGTTACATCTTCGGTTGAAACAAATTTATATGCTTTTGCACACATAGATAATACTTTTGGTTGGATGAAATTAATACTTTTGACTGAAAATAAAAAGGATGCCCAAAATTGAGCACCCTTTTTTGGAGTAACAACTACAACATACTTTTATACTTATCGCAAAGTTTAAAGTATCTTAAATATTCTTCAGATGATGTACCAACCGATTCAACTTTTGTACCGGTAATTTTGTAAGTGCAATGTTCACCTGCAACACCAGAAAAGAAAATTTCGTACTTTTCCTCTCTTTCATCAACAAGAATAATACGTACTAAACGTTCATGCACATCTTTAGCAGCAAGACTTTTGTGGCACATCGGACAGAGAAAATCAACCTCATCTCCATCTTCAACTTTAAAACTTGGATGTAGTACGCTAGTGTAGTCGCCAATTCTAGAATCCAAAAGAATAATTCCTTTAACATTATCCTTTTTCTTTACAGCAGCAAAAATAATATGCCCTGCAACCTTCATATGCCCTTCGCAATGAGGGCAAATAAAATCATTAAGCATGGTACACCCTCCATTGTTTAACCCTATAATATACGAAATTATTCGATGAATTTCAAGTAGTTAATGTAGTTTAAAAGATTCTTTTAATCTAACTCCTTTTTCAGTTTTATGAACTGTTACACACTCATGATATAAGTCGTGCTGAAAAAATAAGGTATAATCATTTTCTGCAGCTTCATTAAGAAAATCTTCTTTTTCCTTTAACATATCCATTGGGCGAACATCATAAGCCATATTCCATACTAAAGGTATATGAGCTGTAGATGGAATTAAATCAGCCATAAAAACGACTGTTTTTTCGCCTGTATTTATAAAAGGGATCATTTGTCCAACAGTATGTCCATTAAATAATCTAAGACTTATTCCAGGATATAAGTCAGTATCTTTTTTAATAAATTTTAATTGTCCGCTCTCTAACATAGGCATTAAATTTTCTTTTAAAAACGCAGCGCCTTCTTGTTTGTTTGGATTCATTGCCCATTCCCATTGCGGTTTACTAACCCAATAAGTTGCATTCTTAAATGTTAACTCATAAGTCGTACGGTCTTCATTATATTTTACACCACCTCCACAATGGTCAGTATGCAAGTGTGTTAGAACCATGTCAGTTATATCTTCAAGGGAATAACCACGTTTTTTTAAAGCACCTTCAAGTCCGTCGCCACCATTCAAATGTACATGACTAAAGAATTTTTTATTTTGTTTGTCACCGTAGCCATTATCTATAAGAATAACTCGCTCACCCGTATCAATCAACAATGACCTTATTGCAAAGTTGCAAAGATTGTTCTCATTGGCAGGATATTTTTCTTGCCATAAAACTTTTGGGACAACACCAAACATTGCTCCTCCATCGAGTTTAAAATTTGTTATGTGGATAGGATATAGTTTCATTTTTATGTAGTTTTTAAATTAGTTATATATGAATTATGTTATTTATAAATTCTGTTTAGTATCTTCACATTATAAATACAAATATAGGAAATGAAAGTTCATTTTATAGCTATTGGCGGTAGTGCAATGCATAATTTAGCCATAAGTCTTTGTAAAAAAGGATATCAAGTAACCGGATCAGATGATGAAATTTTTGAACCTTCCAGAACACGATTGGAAAATTATGGAATATTACCAGAATCTTTTGGTTGGAATCCGGATAAAATTACTCCAGACCTTGATGCAATAATATTAGGAATGCATGCCAGAATAAATAATCCTGAATTAATAAAAGCGAAGGAATTAAACCTTAAAATTTATTCTTATCCTGAGTATTTATATGAGCAAACCAAAAACAAAATCAGGGTTGTAATTGGAGGAAGTCATGGAAAAACTACTATTACTTCCATGATTATGCATGTTTTGAAATATCACAACAAACAATTTGACTTTATGGTTGGTGCTCAAATTGAGGGATTTGAAACCATGGTAAGCCTTACCAAAGATGCTCCAATTGCTGTATTCGAAGGTGATGAATATCTGTCTTCACCCATAGATCCTCGACCCAAATTTCATCTTTACAAACCGCACATTGCTTTAATAAGTGGTATAGCATGGGATCATATTAATGTTTTCCCAACTTTTGAAAATTACAAAGAGCAATTCAAAATCTTTATTGAA
>DAOUTQ010000131.1 GCA_030668615.1 Bacteroidales bacterium
CAGGATTTAAGTACAATGGATTTGCATAATATTGTGAAAACTCAACATCCTGACAATATAATTGCGTAACAATTAATGAAAAAAATACCACAAAAACCTTTTTCATAAAGAAATATACTCTTAAATCCTTTTATTTACAATATTAATTTACTTGAAATCGTTTCTATAATTATTTATAAAACAAAACGAATAAAAAAATCGTTATTATTTTCTGTACAAAGTTTTGTTTCTTTGCATAAAATTAAGCACCTGATGAAGAAAATTTTAATTTTTGTTCCATTATTTTTTATCTTTTTATACACATTTGGTCAAAATAGTAAAAATACCAGAATTATTAACTGGGAAAATCCAAAATCAGTTTCTCATTATTTCAATATTGATCAAAAAAATATAAATAAAACAGAATTACTTGTTTTTGAAAACGCGTGCTATAACCAAAACACTCTACTACCATATTATTATGAATTAATTAAAGTGAGTTCTTCAAAAACAGAAATAAAAATCACAAATATAAAATACAAACAACTTACAAGAGAAGAGTCGTTGGTAATAAAAAATAAGAATAAAATTCCGGAAACAATTGAATATGAATCAACAATTAATTATATAAGATCAAAACCATATATTCAGTTAAGTTTATTACCCCTTAAGAAAAATAACTTTACTGGTCAGATTGAAAAAGTTATTTCTTTTGAAATTGAGATTGTACCATCTTCAAAAGGGATTTCTCTACAAAGAATGAGGACAAAAAGTTTTAGTTCATCTTCTGTATTAAGAACAGGTAATTGGGTGAAAATCAGAATAAATAAAAATGGAATCTATAGAATTTCTTACAGCGAATTAATAGAAATGGGCTTTTCAAATCCAGAAAATGTAAGAATATATGGCAATTCTTCCGGATTACTTCCAATAACAAATACAGGTGAGTTTCAGGATGACCTGAATGGTAATGATATTTTTATTGAAAAAGGAAGTGATGGAATTTTTAACGATGGAGATTATATTCTTTTTTATGCTAAAGGACCAGATCAATGGAATTATGATGAAGCAACTATCTTTTATGATTTAACAAAACATATATACTCAGATTATAATTATTTCTTTCTTACAACGAATGCTGGTACTGCCGGTGAAATTAATACTGCTACAACGCCATCAGGTAGTGCAACAAAAACACTAACTAATTTTACTGATTTTTCTCACTTTGAAAATAACACAAAAAACTTACTCGAATCTGGACAATTATGGTTTGGGGAACATTTTGATATAACTACAAGTTACAATTTTGATTTTAATTTTCCTGATCTTATAAAAATTACACCTATTAAATGTAAGGCATCTCTAGCTGCCAGATCATCAGCAAGCTCAACTTTTAACATTAAATCAGGTTCACAAACAATTGCTAATTTATCAATTCCTTTGGTAAATATGAGTTCGTATACATCCACATATGCTATTCGCGAAATAGCTGAAGGTGATTTTACAAGCTCAAGTGACAATTTTACTATAAACATTATTTACAATAAATCATCATCTTCATCTGAAGGTTGGTTAGATTATATTTGTTTGAATGCAGAAAGGAAGATTAGATTAAGCGAAAATCAGCTTATATTCAATTATTACAATTCAGGTGCAGTTTCTGAGATAGTAGAATTTCAAATTCAAAATGCAAGCTCTGCAATTGTATGGAATGTTACGGATCCAAATCATCCTCAAAAAATTAATACAACAAGTATTGGAGGCGGAACTATTGAAGCAAAAGTAAATGCTGCTCCCGGGTTAAATGAGTATGTTGCATTTAATAGTACTGATTTTATGGGTACTGAAGTTATTGGTGATATAAACAACCAAAATCTGCATGCGATAAATCATAAAGATATGATTATTGTTACTCATCCAGATTTTATATCACAAGCCAATGAAATTGCTACAATACACGAAACTTATGACAATCTATCTGTTATAGTAGTTACTCCTGAACAAATTTATAATGAATTTTCGTCTGGATCACCAGATGCTTCGGCCATAAGAAATTTTGTTAGGATGATTTATGAAAGACCTACTTCTACAGACACTTTAAAATATCTTTTATTTGTAGGTGATGGATCTTATGATCATAAATCAATTACAGCAGAAAACACTAATTTTATTTTAACATATCAGTCTGTAAATTCTCTAAATCCAACAGGATCATTTGTTACTGATGATTTTTTCGGATTACTTGATGCTACTGATAATGTTGAAAATAGTAATTCCGGTTTAGTTGATATTGGTATTGGAAGATTACCGGTAAAATCTGCTGAAGAAGCACAGCAAATAGTCGAAAAAATAAAATCATATATAGATTTTAGTAATAAAGGTGACTGGATTAATTCCATATGTTTTGTTGGTGATGATGAAGACAATAACGTTCATATGCGCGATGCTGATAAACTAGCTTCATTTGTTGATACTACTTATCCATATTTAAATATTAATAAAATTTATCTTGATGCATTCCCTCAAGAATCTTCTTCCATTTACGAAAGCTATCCGGAAGTAAACCGCTTGGTAAAAGATGAAGTAAACAACGGTGTCTTAATATTTAACTATACTGGCCATGGTGGAGAAAATGGTCTTGCTCATGAACGAATTCTTTCAATAGATGATATTACTTCGTGGGTGAATTTTAATGAGCTTGCTGTATTTATGACTGCTACTTGTGAATTTAGTCGATTTGATAATCATAAATATACATCGGCAGGCGAATTAGTTCTTTTAAATCCAAATGGTGGAGGAATAGCACTATTTTCAACAACGAGACTTGTTTATTCCAGTCCTAATTATACTCTGAACAGGAATTTTTACAATTACGTTTTCGAGAAAGATTATGAAGGAAATAATAGAGCTTTTGGAGATATTATTCGTCTTGCAAAAAATGCATCAGGAACCGAGAATAATAAAAGGAATTTTACTTTACTGGGCGATCCAGCTATAAAAATACATGTTCCTGAATTTAATGTAATAACTGATTCAATTAATCATAGAAATGTTAATGATTATACCGATACTTTAAAGGCTCTCTCGAAAGTAACGATACACGGTCATATTGAAAATAATGCAAAAACAATTATTTCGAGTTATAACGGAATAGTATATCCTGTTGTGCTTGATAAAAAGAAGACCATTACAACTTTAGGAAATGATGGTGATATACCTATGGATTTTGAGGTTCAGAACAATATTCTTTTTAAAGGTAAAGCCAGTGTTATAAATGGCGAATTCGAATACAGTTTTGTAGTACCAAAAGATATCTCCTATAATTTCGATAATGGAAAAATTAGTTACTATTCATTAAGTAGTAATAGTGATGCGAAAGGTTACTTTAAAGATTTTTTAATTGGTGGTACCAATGAAAATGCAGAACCTGACAATTTTGGTCCAGAGATTAGGCTTTACATGAACGATGAAAACTTTGTTTCAGGAGGTGTAACTGATGAAAATCCTAAGTTAATAGCAGTATTATCTGATAGCAGCGGTATTAACACCGTAGGAAATGGAATTGGTCATGATATAACTGTTACATTAGATAAGAACAGTAGTGATGTAATTGTCATGAATGATTATTACGAATCTGATCTTGATGATTACCAAAGAGGAAAAATCGAATATCTTTTCTCTGAACTTGAAAATGGGGATCATAATTTAAAATTAAAAGTATGGGATGTTTATAACAACTCATCAGAAGGTGATATGGATTTTATTGTTGCTGAATCTGAAAATCTTGCTATCCGAAATCTATTAAATTATCCAAATCCATTTACCGAATCAACAGCATTTTATTTTGACCATAACAGACCTAATGAGGATCTTGATATCTTAGTTCAAATATTTACGGTATCAGGAAAACTAGTAAAAACTATAACCTCTATAATAAATTCAAATGCTTTTCGTTCTGATCCTATAAGATGGGACGGCCTTGATGATTTTGGGGATAAGATTGGCCGTGGAGTATATATATACCAAATACGCGTTAGAACATTTGATGGCGAAGTTGTTAAGAAGATAGAGAAGCTTGTAATACTCAAATAATTTATTGTTAATCGGCAAATAATTCTATATTTGCAATCTTACATTTTGAAGTGACCTATAATGAAAAAACTAATTTTTACAATTGCATTTTTTACCTGTTTTGGGCAAATAATATTTGGTCAGGATGGAATAACAACTGAGGAACTTGCTGGTGCTAATAATGCATTAGAATACTCAGTATCATTTTTAACAATTGCACCCGATTCAAGAGCTGGAGCAATGGGAGATGTTGGAGCAGCAACCTCTCCTGATTACAGCTCAATGCACTGGAATCCTGCAAAATATGCTTTTATTGACAGCGACATGGGAATTTCTGTATCTTATACTCCATGGTTAAGAAATCTGGTAAATGATATTAATCTGGGATATTTATCTTTTTATAAAAGAATTGATAATAAACAAACGGTTGCAGCAACCTTACTTTATTTTGATCTTGGAGACATTCAATTTACTGATGAATTTGGTGATTACAACGGACAACATACTCCATACGAAATGTCAATAGATATTGCATATGCAAGAAGTTTTTCTGAAAGAATTTCCGGAGGTATTGCTTTCAGATATATTCGTTCTGACATTACTGGAGGAGCATTTGTTGGTGATGCAGAAACAAAGCCAGGGAATGCAGCAGCAGCAGATATTTCAATGTATTATGTAAATGATGATATTCAGATTGCAGAAAAGAATGGTACATTCTCTTTTGGTGTTAATATTTCAAATTTAGGTAATAAGATCTCATATACTGAAGTTGAAAAAGATTTTTTACCGGCCAACCTTAAACTTGGTGTTGCTTATAAATATGAAGCAGATGATTATAATTCATTAACTCTTGCTTTTGATATCAATAAATTTTTAGTTCCAACTCCACCGGCAACTAATGGTGATACTATTATTGCAGGTTATGACCCAGATGTATCAGTTCCAGAAGGTCTGATTCAATCGTTTTATGATGCTCCAGGAGGTTTTGAAGAAGAGCTTCATGAGTATAAATACTCTATAGGTTTAGAATATTGGTATGCAAACCAATTTGCTGTTCGTGCAGGGTATTTTCATGAACATGCAACCAAAGGAAATCGTAAATACTTTACAGTTGGAGCTGGATTAAAATTAAATGTTTTTACTATTGATTTTTCATACTTACTACCTGTAAAACAAAACAATCCTTTAGCTAATACAATTAGATTTACTTTAGGTCTGGATTTTGAAGCGTTTAGAAAATTACAGAGAGAAAACGGATAGTTATGAATACGAGAATTGGACATGGATTTGATGTACACAAACTTGAAGAAGGAAGAGATTTCTTCATTGGTGGAATAAAAATTCCACATAACAAGGGTTGTGTTGCACACTCCGATGGTGATGTTCTTATTCATGCTATATGTGATGCACTTTTGGGTGCAGCCGCATTACGCGATATTGGCTATCATTTTCCTGACACGGAAGAAAATTATAAAAACATAGATAGTAAAATTCTTCTACAAAAAACAATGAGTATGCTTACAGAAAAAGGATATTCGATAGTTAATATTGATTCAACAATCTGTTTGCAAAAACCAAAAATTCAGGAATATATTCCTGAAATGGTTAAAACCATTGCCGGAGTTCTTAAAACCGATCTTGGAAATATATCTGTTAAAGCTACTACTACCGAGAAGTTAGGTTTTATTGGAAGAGAAGAAGGTATTTCTGCTTACGCAGTGGTTTTAATTCAAAAACTTGCCTAAAGACTACTTTTATTCTTAGCTATTTTTTGTTATCTTTCAAAATGATTTTGTTGTTATTATTCTAAAATTAAGCAACAATAATTTAATATATTGGATTTTCAATTCATAAAAATTTAAACATGAAAAAAACTCTTGTTTTAGGAGCAAGTCCGAATCCAATAAGGTTTTCGCATAAAGCTGTAAAAAGTTTAGTTCGCCATGGACACGATGTAGTTCCAATAGGAATTCGTGAAGGTGATATTATGTGGCAGAAAATTATTATTGGCAAACCTAATATAGAAGATATACATACGATTACGCTTTATCTTAATTCTGAAAATCAAAAAGCATACTACGATTATATTCTAAGTCTTTCTCCAAAAAGAATAATTTTCAATCCGGGCTCTGAAAATCAAGAGCTAATTGAACTTGCTATTAAAAACAATATTGAAGTATCTATAGCCTGTACTTTAATAATGCTTAATTCGCACAAATACTAATGCCTGAAAATATCACATCATTATCTGAATTAGAGAACGCTGTTCAAAATAACGATGCTGCTCTTATTTATTTTTCTCATGACAAATGCAATGTATGCAAGGTTTTAAAACCTAAGATTCATGAAATGCTTTCCGAAAATTTCCCAGAAATTAAAATATTCTACTCAGATACTGTTCTTTATCCTGAAATTGCGGCACAAAACTCAATTTTTACAGTTCCAACAATAATTATTTATCTTGATAAAAAAGAGTTTCTTAGAAAAAGTAGAAATGTTGGGATTGAAGAATTAAAGAAAGAACTTCATAGACCTTATAGCCTGTTATTCAAATAAATAAATCTTGCTACAATTAGATTTTACTTGAAATTAAAGCGAATTTTGCTTAATTATTTGTAACTTACCATTATAAATAAAAAGTGATTAAATGCTGAATATTAAGAAAATATTTAGAAATAAAGCAACAAAATCAAATCATGACGAATTTGATCTTTCCCGATTTAAAAATACTGAACGATTTTTAAATGAAATCGGTGGATTAAGTCGGTTTACCAGCATTTTCTTTCGTGAATTATTTCGCCCGCCATACGAATACAAAGAATTTCTAAAACAATCATACAATATTGGATTAAGTACCCTTCCGTTAATTGGAATAACCGGATTTATTATGGGGCTTGTTCTTACGCTGCAATCACGTCCTGTTATGACAGAATTTGGTGCTGAATCGTGGTTGCCGGGAATGGTTTCTGTATCAATTATTCGTGAAATTGGTCCGGTTATTACAGCACTAATATGTGCCGGGAAAATTGGTTCAGGAATCGGTGCAGAACTTGGATCAATGAGAGTAACAGAACAAATTGATGCAATGGAAGTGTCAGGCACAAATCCCATGAAATACCTTGTAGTAACTCGTGTAATTGCTTCAACTATAATGATTCCAATTTTAGTTTTATACTCTGATGCCGTATCATTACTTGGTTCCTATATTGCAGTAAATATGCATGGATTCATCTCGCTTCCATTATTTATAAATCAGGCTTTTGACTCTTTACATTATTTCGACCTGGTTCCGGCTACTATTAAAACATTCTTTTTCGGTTTTGCTATAGGAATTATTGGTTGCTATAAAGGATATTTCTCAGGAAATGGCACTGAAGGTGTTGGTAGAGCAGCAAATTCTGCTGTAGTAATTTCATCTTTAGCAATTTTTATAATTGACTTAATTGCTGTTCAGTTATCGGAAATTTTTCATGTGTTCACAATGTAAATATGATTGAACAAAAAGAAAATATTAATAATAATTCTTTTAACAATGGTGAGGTTGTTATTGAAATTGGACATCTGAAAAAGTCTTTCAATGGAAATAATGTACTGAAAGACATCAACATGATTGTTAATGAAGGAGAAAATGTAGTTATTTTAGGAAAATCCGGAATTGGGAAATCAGTACTAATAAAATGTATTGTTGGTTTAATTTATCCTGATTCGGGCTTACTGAAAGTTTTCGGTAAAGAAGTAGTTGTAATGAACTCAAGGGAACTTAACATACTAAGAACCAGGGTTGGATTTATATTTCAGGGAAATGCTTTATATGATTCGATGACAGTAAGAGAAAATCTTGAATTTCCCTTACGCAGAAACAAAACCATTACCGACCCACACGTTATTGAAGGACTTATTGTTGATGTACTGGAAAATGTTGGTTTAGTTGATGCTATTGACAAAATGCCATCAGAACTTTCAGGCGGAATGAAAAAACGCATTGGTGTAGCAAGAACATTGATATTAAAACCCGAAATTATACTTTACGATGAACCAACAACAGGTTTAGATCCATTAACATCAAGGGAAATAAGTAACTTAATTCTTAAAATCCAAAATAAATATAAAGCATCATCAATAATAATATCTCATGATTTGAATTGTGCAAAAATCACATCTAACAGGATGTTGATCTTACACGAAGGAATAATGCGTGCCGAAGGCACTTTCGATGAACTTAAAAATTCTAATGATGAGTGGATTAGTTCATATTTTAAAATTGATTAAAATTACGACTTATGTATGACACCAGAAAACATAACATCAAACTTGGTTTCTTTGTTACAATTGGGGTTGTATTATTCATCCTTGGCATTTATTACATAGGAAGCCAGGTTAATATCTTTAGTAAAAACTTCCAGGTAAGTGGCATTTTTACCGATATAAGTGGATTAAAGGTAGGAAATAATGCACGTTTCTCAGGTATTAATATCGGCACCGTTTCAAAGGTTCAAATAATTAATGATTCTTTAGTTAGAGTAGATTTATCGATTCAGGAAAATGTGAGGCAATTTATCAGAATAGATTCTAAAATGGAAATTGGATCAGAAGGATTAATGGGGAACAAGATAGTAAACATTTACACCGGGAGTATTAATGCTGATATTATTGAGGAAGGAGATATTCTGGAAACAATTGAAGTTGTTCAGATTGATGTAATATTGAGACAATTAAACACTTCAAGTAAAAACACTGCCATAATTACTAAAAACGTGGCAGAAATTACCGATAAAATTAATCGCGGAGAAGGGGCTTTCGGAAAATTATTTGCCGATACCTCATTTTCAAATAATCTTAGTAGGATTGGTGCAAATACGGCTAAACTTACAAATAACTTTGCAGATATTACAGATAAGATTTCTAAGGAAGAAGGAACCATTGGGATGCTTTTATCAGATACTGTTTTGGCAAACCAATTATTTTTTACAGGAGAAAATTTGCAGAAATCAACCCAAAATTTGGTAGAGATTACTGATCAGGTAAATAACGGACAGGGACTATTCGGTGAAATATTTACTGACACCTCATTTACTTCAGGGTTGAGCAGAGCAGGAAAAAACCTTGATTACACCACCGAAAAAACAAAAATACTATCTGACAATCTGGTAAAAATTACGAATGAAATAAATGAAGGTCAAGGTCTTATTTCGAAACTAATTTATGATACTGCTTTCGCCGATAGTGTTGAAATTGCAGTACACAATGTAAATAAAGGAGCAAAAGAAGTTGAAGAAGCTGCGCGAGTTGTAAAACGAAATTGGCTAATTCGATTATTTTCAAAAAAGGAAAATAAGAAATAAAATATACTAAATCTACTTGCTTATAATCAGATTGTCACACTGAGCCTGTCGAAGTGTAGACATGAAAAAAGAGGCAATTTGTGACAGCCTCTTTAATCCATTAAATAGATTCCGGCTCTTCGGCCGGAATGACAACCTTTTTTTTATAAAAAATGTCATTCCCATGCAAATGGGAATCTTAAAAAGAACATGAGATTCCGGCTCTTCGGCCGGAATCTCAAAATTGTATTATTTAGAATAATTTATCAATCATTTTATCATCAGCAATATTTGGAACAGTTACTTTTAAATCAGGAGTGCGTTCCATTTCGCGTTTAACAGCAAATATAGCACCATCGTTTCTTGCCCAACTTCTTCGTGCAATACCATTGTTTACATCCCAATGTAACATCATTCGTAATCTGCGGTCAGCATCATCACTTCCATCGAGCACCATTCCAAAACCACCATTAATTACTTCGCCCCATCCTACTCCACC
>DAOUTQ010000143.1 GCA_030668615.1 Bacteroidales bacterium
ACTGGATACGCCTTAACTGAGATTTCTATTTCAAGCTTAAAAGCTTTATTACCATCTGATATTTTAGCAAATATCCAACCACTATTGGGAGAACATTTTGCTACAAAAGATGAATTTGTAAGAGCTTTAACTGCAATACTTGGAGAAGAAAACTTTTTACTTTATAAAACTGATTTATTAAAGAATACAATTTCTGATTACGATTTCTTAAATAAGTTTAGATATCTTTTATTAGATTCTAAAGCGATGTTTTCGTTTGCATTAGTTTTAGGAGTTATCCAAATTATCTTTGGAATAAGCGTAAGAGCTGCAAACAAAATGAAACAATTTGGTTTCTTTCACGGACTATCAAGTATTGGTTGGGCAATGGCATTTATAGTGCTTATTGTTTTTATGGGTGGAGATAGTGCTGGATTTATAAGTTTAGAAGAGAATAAAATTCTATTTTATGCTTTATTGAGCCTAAGCGGAGTATTTGTTGTATTTTTCAATAATCCTTCGGCAAGTATTTTTGCAAGTTTTGGTGGTGGTTTGTATGACATTTATGGTACTGCCACAGGCGTTTTTGGTGATTTGCTATCTTATATTCGTTTGTTTGCATTAGGAATTTCAAGTGCAATCTTAGGCTTAGTATTTAACCAAATAGCTATGCCGTTATTGGAAATAAATTACATAGGTTGGCTATTATTTATTGTAATATTAGTATTTGGTCACGGAATAAATATATTTTTAGCTTCGCTTGGAGCATTCATACATCCAATGCGTTTAACATTCGTTGAATTTTATAAAAATGCCGGTTTCGTTGGAGGCGGTAAACAGTATAAACCTTTTTCAAAATAAATATAACAAATAAAAAATAGGAGAATAAAAATTATGAACACACCAGTAATTTTAGCGTACACAGGATTAGCATTTATGTTAATTTTATCAGGAATCGGAAGTGCAATTGGAGTATCAATGGGTGGAAATGCATCAATTGGCGCACTAAAAAAAGATTCAGAAAAGTTTGGTAACTACATGTTATTAGCTGCCTTACCTGGAACTCAGGGTCTTTATGGTTTTGCAGGATTTTTCGTAATTATGGGTAAAGGAGTAATAGGAACAGGTATGGAAATGGCTTCAGCTGTAGCAATTCTTGCTGCTGGATTAGCTTTGGGATTTGTTGGATTATTTTCAGCTATTAATCAAGGTTCTGTAACATCTAATGGTATTGCTGCAATTGGTGGTGGTAATGATGTTTTTGGTAGTACAATGATCTTAGCTGTATTCCCTGAATTATATGCTATTATTGCATTTGCTGCTACCTTTATAATAAGTCAAGGTTTATAAGCTTTATAAAGAAACAATAATATAAAAATTTCGTATTAAGAGACAGTGCAATTTAATTTGCACTGTCTTTTTTTATATAATCAATGAACATTTTTACTTTTAATTGCATAAATTTGTAAGTATACAATCTTCGTAGTATGTATAAAACCCTTTTAAATATTTTACTTGCACTATTCTTTGTATTAAGTATACAAGGGAAATCAATTGCTACTGAAAATACTACTGAAAAGGACCCTGAGCATACTGAGGAGCAAAATGACAGTCATGCTGAAAAAAAGAAATTTAACCCAGGCGATTTTATTTTTGATCACATTAAGGATGGTTATGGTTGGCATTTGTTTACATATAACGGACACCATGTTTCTATTCCTTTACCCATAATTCTTTACAGTAAAAATAAGGGATTTGTAGTATTTTGGTCATCAAAGTTGGCGCATGGCCATGAGCATATAGGCTTTAAAATTGCACATGAAGGCGATTATAAAGATAAGATTATTGAAGTAGATAGTCACGGGGAGTTTGTTGCCAGGCCTTTCGACATTTCAATTACAAAAAATGTTACAGCAATTTTATTTAGTTGTTTTTTCATGATATTTGTTTTTATGTCTGTCGCAAATTCTTATAAAAAGAGAGAAGGGTTGCCACCAAAAGGATTGCAATCATTATTAGAACCTTTAATTTTATTTATTCGCGATGATATAGCAAAGTCAAGTATTGGCGAAAAGCATTACGAAAAATACACTCCGTTTTTGTTAACCATATTCTTTTTTATATTATTAAATAATTTACTTGGCCTTGTTCCTTTATTTCCGGGTGGTGCAAACGTAACAGGAAACATTACAGTAACAATGGCTTTAGCACTTTTCACCTTTTTCATAACAAACATAACAGGAAATAAAACTTATTGGAGTCATATATTTAATACTCCAGGAGTTCCCTGGTGGTTAAAGATACCTATTCCGTTAATTCCCTTTATAGAACTTTTTGGCGTGTTAATTAAGCCATTTGTATTAATGGTTCGATTGTTTGCGAATATTTCGGCAGGACATATAATTGTATTGGGCTTTTTTAGTTTAATTTTTATTTTTGGAAATATGAGCACGGAATTAGGTTTCGCTGTTTCACCGGTTTCTATTTTATTTACAATATTTATGTCGGTACTGGAAATACTCGTAGCGTTTATACAAGCATATGTATTTACTATTTTATCGGCTATTTATTTTGGAATGGCATCAGAGGAAGGACATTAATTAATTCTATATTCACTTTAAAATTAACATTATGTTAACATTAGGTACAATTTTACTGGCAATTGATGGAATAGCACTAGCAAAAGCTGCAGCAGGTTTTGGAGCTGCCCTTGCTGCATTCGCAGCAGCAATGGGAATTAGCAAAATCGGAACCGCAGCAATGGAATCTATTGCACGACAACCTGAGGCGGCTGGCGACATCAGATCAAACTTGATTGTTGCTGCGGCTCTTATTGAGGGAGTTGCATTCTTTGCAATTGTTGTATGTTTCCTTATTTTATTTGTTTAAGGATTGTTACTTTACAGTGCAGCGGTTGGCTGCCTGTAAAGTTTTTTTAAATTTTAATTAAATAGTTATGGAACTCATAAAACCGGATCTGGGATTATTAATCTGGATGTTAGTATCCTTTAGTGTAGTGCTCTATGTATTAATTCGATTCGCATGGAGGCCAATTTTGGCTGCTTTAAAACAACGTGAAAGATCAATAAGTAAAAGCCTATTATCTGCGCAAAGAGCAAGAGAAGAAATGGCTAAAATAGAATTTGGTAATGAGAAAATTACACAGTTAGCTATAATTGAAAAGGACAATCTTCTTAAAGAAGCTAAAGAAATAAAAAACAATATTATTGAAGAAGCCCGTGAAAAGGCAAAAATTGAAGCAAAGAAGATTATTCAGGAAGCTAGGCAAAGTGTTGAGCAAGAGAAAAATCAAGTTATAAATGAGATAAAGAACCAAATTGCTGCTTTATCGGTTGATATTGCTGAAAAAATATTAAAACAAAAGCTGGGTGAGGAGTCTAAACAAAAACAATTAATTGATGAACTTATAAAAGACATTGATTTAAATTAATCCTAATTGATTTTCATGTATAACAGCCAGGTAAATATACGATATGCCAAATCTCTTTTTCTTCTTGCCGAAGAAAAAAATATTAGCGGTGAAATAAGGAAGGATATGGAATTAGTTCTTCAGTGGTTAGAAGAATATGAAGACGTTAAAATTTTACTGGAGCATCCTGTATTAAAAACAACTAAAAAACACCAAGTTTTAAGCGATTTATTGAAAGATAAAGTCAATCCACACACATTATCGATATTAAAGCTTATTGTTAAGAATAAAAGAGAAAACCACCTTAAAAACATATGTCGGAACTTTATAGATATATATAAAAAACAAAAAGGAATAAAAACAGCTGTTTTAACTACAGCGTTTGAATTAACAAGGACACATAAAACTAATATTAAGAAATCAATTGAAAATATATTTAATGCAGAAGTTGAAATGGAAACCATAGTTCGCAAAGAATTAGTTGGTGGACTGCTGATTCAGGTTGATGACAAGCAATTGGATTTAAGTGTTGCTGGTCAGATTCAGAAATTAAGAAATCAGTTTCTAAATATTGACTTTAATAATAAGAAGAAAAAAATAAAACATTAAAATAGATATTATGGCAGGAATCAAACCAGGGGAAGTCTCAACAATTCTAAAAAAGGAATTAGAAGGTTTCACAACAAATTCTGAGCTTGAAGAAGTAGGCAGTGTTTTACAAGTAGGTGACGGAATTGCCAGGATATATGGTTTAACCAATGTTCAATCTAACGAATTAATTGAATTTGAAAACGGAATGAAAGGAATTGTTCTTAACCTGGAGGAAGATAATGTCGGAGCAGTCCTATTGGGATCGTCTGAAGAAATTAAAGAAGGAGATCAGGTTAAACGTACAAAAAAAATAGCCTCTATTCAAGTAGGTGAAAGTCTTTTAGGAAGGGTTATTAATACAATCGGTGAGCCTATTGATGGTAAAGGACCATTTAATGGAGACCTTTTTGAGATGCCTTTGGAAAGAAAAGCTCCGGGAGTAATTTACAGACAACCTGTAAATGAACCAATCCAAACAGGATTAAAATCAATTGACGCAATGATTCCCATTGGCCGTGGGCAAAGAGAGCTGATTATCGGCGACCGACAAACTGGGAAAACTGCCATTGCTATTGATACTATTATAAACCAAAAAGAATTTTACGAAAAAGGAGAACCGGTTTATTGTATTTATGTTGCTATCGGACAAAAAGGATCAACAGTTGCTAATATAGCCGACACACTTGAAAAGCATGGAGCAATGGATTATACGGTTATTGTAACTGCAACAGCCTCCGATCCGGCAGCATTCCAGTTTTTTGCACCGTTTGCAGGAGCAAGTATAGGAGAGTATTTCAGAGATACAGGACGCTCTGCTTTAATAATTTATGATGATCTTTCTAAACAAGCTGTTGCATATCGTGAAGTTTCTTTGTTATTAAGAAGACCGCCAGGAAGAGAAGCTTATCCGGGAGATGTATTTTATCTTCACTCAAGACTTTTAGAGCGCGCAGCGAAGATTATACAATCAGATGAAATTGCTGCAGGAATGAATGATTTACCAGACTCGTTGAAAGGAAAGGTAAAAGGTGGTGGCTCGTTAACAGCTTTGCCAATTATTGAAACTCAGGCAGGTGATGTATCTGCTTACATTCCAACAAATGTTATTTCAATTACTGACGGACAAATTTTTCTTGAATCGGATTTATTTAATGCAGGTGTAAAACCGGCAATTAATGTTGGTATTTCGGTATCGCGTGTTGGTGGAAATGCACAGATAAAATCCATGAAAAAAGTAGCTGGTACTTTAAAACTGGATCAGGCTCAGTACCGTGAACTGGAAGCATTTGCCAAGTTTGGTTCTGATTTAGATGCTGCAACCATGGCTGTATTGGACAAAGGATCCAAAAATGTTCAGATACTAAAACAAGGCCAGTATTCGCCCATGTCCGTCGAAAAACAAATTGCAATAATTTATTGTGGAACAAAAGGTTTACTGGAAGATGTTCCTGTAGAAAAAGTAAAGGAATATGAGACAGATTTTCTTGATGTGCTGGAAATGCAACACGCAGAGATTTTAGAAACTCTGAAATCAGGAAAACTAAACGATGAAGTTACTAATACAATTGAAACTGTAGCTAAGGAAGTTGCAGCTAAATATAAAGTAGGATAATTACAATTTATAATGGGTAATTTAAAGGAAATACGTACTCGTATAGCATCGGTAAAATCGACCAGACAGATTACCAGTGCTATGAAAATGGTTTCGGCTGCAAAATTAAAAAAGGCACAAGATGCTGTTATTAATTTACGACCGTATGCGGGTAAATTACACCAGATATTGTTTCGTATTAATCAATCAATTGAAGAGGAAAAGGAAAATATTTATTCGCGACCTGGCATCCCGGAAAAAATATTGATAGTTTCTATTACATCGAACAAGGGCCTTTGTGGTGCATTTAATACTAATGTAGTGAAACAAGTTACAACTTTAATTGAAGAGAATTATGTGGGCGAATATAAAGAGGGAAATGTTTCGTTATTTTCTATTGGAAAAAATGGGACTGAGTTTTATAAGTCGAAGAAAATAAAGAGCTTATTTGTAAACAATGAAATCTTAGATAATTTTAGTTTTGCAAATGCAGGGCCTTTAATCGAGGATATTATGAAAAGCTATGTTGAGCAAGATTACGATAAAGTTATTTTAGTTTATAATAAGTTTAAAAATGCTGCAGTTCAAATATTAACAACAGACAATTATTTGCCAATTGAATTACCCGAGGATATTCAATCAGATGAGAATATTGATTATATTTTTGAGCCGACAAAGGAATTAATAGTTCAGGAATTAATACCAAAGTCATTAAAAATTCAGTTTTACGAAGCAATACTTGAATCTTTAGCCGCAGAATATGGAGCTCGTATGACAGCTATGCATAAAGCAACAGATAATGCATCAACCTTAATAAAAGATTTACAGTTAACTTATAATAAAGCACGACAGGCTGCAATTACCAATGAAATACTTGAGATTGTAAGTGGTGCAGAAGCTTTAAATACGTAAATTTCCAAACTTATTTTTTCGTTTAATATTGAATCAGAATATAATTATTTTGTAATGAGCGCTTATATCTATAATTTAATAAAACAAGGAGAACATCAGGAGCTTGACTTTAAGCATTCCATTACAGACTCAAAAAAAATAGCAAGATCATTAGCTGCATTTGCAAATTCGGATGGAGGAAAGTTATTAGTTGGGGTTAGAGATAACGGATCTATAGCTGGTGTTAAATCTGACGAGGAATTTTATATGGTTCAGGCTGCAGCTCAATTATTTTGCAAGCCAGAAATGCAATTCGAAACAAAAGTGTGGCAAATTGAAGGAAAAACAGTTTTAGAAATAACAGTAGCAAAAACACAAATAGATAAATTAATAACAGCTCCTGATAAAGAGGGTAAATATCGTGTTTTTATTAGGGTAAATGATAAGAACTTTATCGTTAATAATATATATCTGAAGGCCTGGAATAGAAAGAAATATGGGAAAGGCATTTTAATTAGATATGACAAACCAGAAAAGCTGTTATTTGAATATCTGCAAGAGTTTGGCGAAATTACACTGTCTAAATTTGTACGTATCGCAGATTTATCGAAATATAAAGCAGAGAAAGTTCTTATAAATTTATTGGTATTAAATTTGATAGAAATAAAGTTTACAGAGAATCAGGTGCTGTACAAGCTTGTACTGACTATGGATAATTAAACACAATAAAATAAGAACGTGTAACATATTGTTATTAATCAATATATGTAACAAATTAAATCTGAAAAATATTTTATTATTAACTACGTTTTTATATTTTAGAGCCGGAAAAAAAGTAATCAGAATAAATTAATCCTAATTAAAAAAATTTAACCATGAAATTCAAATTAATGAGTAAAGTAGCTGCAATGATTATATTAATGGGTTTTGCAGTAAGTTTAAATGCACAAACAGCTACAGAAGCTGTTGATGCACTAAAAGACGGTGTAGCTAAATCGCAGGCTAAAGACTATTTAGGTGCTGTTGAATCGTTTACAAAATGCGTAAGTATTTATGATGAGTTAGGTGAAACGGACAATCCTAACAGAGCATCAGCTGTATCTCAAATTCCAAGTATGCAACAAAAATATGCTCTGTCTCTTTATAAAGTAAAGAAGTATGATGAGTCTGTTGCTGCATTTGAAAAATTGAAGGAATACGCTGCTACATACGAAGATGAAAAAATGGTAAAAAAAGCTACTTCAACTATTCCAAAAGTTTATTATGCAAAAGGAGCAAGTTTGTATAAAGCAAAAGATTATGCAGGAGCAATTGAAGCATTAGATAAATCATTAGAACTTGATCCTAAATATCCAATGTCTTACGTAAGAAAAGCGCAGGTATATAAAGATCAGAATGACGAGGCTAATTTTAAAAACGCTGTTGACGGAGCTATTACCGCTGCAGTTGCAAAAAACGATACTAAATCAGAAGGTACGGCAAAAAAATTGGCAGGAAGTTTTTATTTAAATGCTGGAGCTAATGCTGTTAAGTCTGAAAAATATGCTGATGCAGAAAAGTATTTTAACACATTAATGGAATACAAGGAAGCTGACACTGATATTTATTTTCATTTAGCAGTTATTTATAATAAGCAATCGAAGTGGGATAACGCAATTGAAGCAGGAAATAAATCTTTAGAATTATTTAAAGATGCTGGTACTACTAAGGATGCTAAAATTTATTATGAGTTAGGAAATTCATATTATGGTAAAGGTGATAATACCGCTGCTTGCGACGCATATAAAAAAGCAGCTAAGGGAGACTATGAAGCTAATGCAAAATACCAAATTGAAACAGTGTTGAAATGTCAATAATTTAAATTGATCAAATAATTATTCTTTATATAAAAAAAGAGCTCATAATTGAGCTCTTCTTATTTGTGTAAACTAAAGATTATTTATTTTGAAACTCAGTTATGTTATTTGATATTTTAAGAATCTTGTATATTTCACCTTCTTCGTTTTTTATTGGAGTATATGTTTCTGCAAAAATGTATTCTTTGTTATGTATATTTACAGTTGTGGTTTCTTTTAATACTACTCCTGCTTTTAAATCTC
>DAOUTQ010000110.1 GCA_030668615.1 Bacteroidales bacterium
GAGTTATGAAGAGTTAGACAATCTGGAAGGACATAAGTCTAAAATATATGATATAGATTTCAGCCCTTCTGATAGTTTAATGGCTACATCAAGTCTGGATGGAACAGTACGTGTATGGGATTGTACAAATTTAAATAACCAACCAGTGGAATTAAGAGATCATGAGTCATGGGTACTTTCTATTGCTTTTAGTCCCGATGGTAAACGACTCGTTACTTCAAGTAACCAAAAAGACAGATTGTTGATTTGGTCAACAAAAGCGGAACTTCTTGCAAGTGACTTGAAAGGTCGTATTAGTAGGAATATGACTGATGAAGAGTGGGATACTTATGTAGCAAAAGATATTAATTATGAAAAAACATTTTCTGAAATAGATAATTAAAAATAACATGAACTCAAAAACAATATTTAGTACTATAGGGTTACTGCTTTTATTAGCATTTTCAGGATATTCGCAACAAAGTGATTGTGCATTTAAACTCGAAGAAGCTGAAAGTATGTACGAATCAGGAGTTTTAGATTCAATTCCTGCTTTATTAAGAGAATGCACAAAGGAAGGATTCGATGACGACGAAATGGCTCGAGCATATAAACTCCTTATTTTGACATATCTTTTTGAAGATTATCAAGATATGGCAGAGTTTACAATGCTGAAGTTTTTAAATAAATTTCCCGAATATGAATTAAAAGCAAATGATCAGGTAGAATTTACGTATCTCTATAATTCATATCAAACAGTTCCGGTTTTTTCAATAGGCGTTATTGGTGGTATGAATTATTCATTTATAAGAATTATCGATCCTTATTATTCAGGAAGCTCTGATGATTATACAGGAGATTATTCAGTTTCAGGAATGGGATATCAGGCTGGTTTGCAATTTGAAAAATATATAAATGAAAAAATAAATATCGATTTAGGAGTATCTTATGTAAATAGAAAATTCAATTATAATATTGTACAAGATATTAATACAATAAATTATGATGAGACTCAGTCAGTAATTTCAGTTCCTTTAACAGGTACTTATGATTTTAAACTTAAATTTCTAAACCCATATTTAAGAGTTGGTTTTGGGTTTGACTATATATTGGATGCAAGTGCAAAAGTAGAAAGGGTATCAACTAATGATGAAGCTAAAGGACCCGATTTAAATGTTAAAGATGATAGAACTGCTTTAAATTATTCTGTAATAATTGGAGGGGGAATAAAATACAAAATTAAAAAGGGGTATATTTTACTTGATTTAAGATATACTCAAGGCTTAAATAATATTGTTAATGGCGATAATAGATATGAAGATGATGAGAAAGTTTTTAATTACAATTATAACGACGACAATTTTTCACTAAACAACTTTTATTTATCAGTTGGATACGTATTTTCATTCTATAAAACAAAAGATAGTATGAAAAAGTAGATTAATGATAATCTTTAAAACTATGAATAAATTAAAATATATATTAATTATTACTCTGGCTATTGTAATTAATAGTTGCAGTAATACTGATTTATCATCTGATCAGGATAAATCATTCGTGAAATTCTTTGGCTCCTATAACAGTGATATCGGTAAAGATGTTAAACCATTTGATGATGGTTACCTTATATTAGCTACAGTAACCTCTGTAAATGAGGCTAATACTGATATTGCACTTATAAAGATAGATAAATTTGGTAATAGCTTAAGTGTTGATACAATAAAACATAGTGGAGGAAATAATACTGCGGGCAAATTATTAATGACTGATGATGGAGGATGTCTGATAACAGGATCTTATACGGATACAACCACAAATAACGAAGACATCTTATTAGTAAAGTTTGATGCTGGAATGAATCAGGAATGGGAAAGTATTATTGGATCCGAAGATAATAGTGAGCAAGGCGTATCAGTTAGTAAAGCTACAACTGGATATATTATTGCAGGAAATACCAACGCCGAAGACCCAGTAAACAGAAACCCTAAAGGGAAATTGGATATATTATTAGTAAAGGTAAATGATTCTGGCGAAGTTGAATGGATGAAAAATCATGGTGGTGATAAAGATGATTTTGCGGGTGAAGTGATATGGATAAATGGAGGATATGTAGTTGTGGGGACTACTGAAACATTTTACGAGACAATTCCGTCTGCATTCAATATTATTCTTATTAAAACGAATAATTCTGGTAATGAAACTGATCAAATGACCTATGGTGGTTTATTTAATGATTATGGTTATTCTGTAATTCGATGCCCCGAAGGATATTTAATTGTAGGTTCTGTCGAAAATATTCCTGGTGGTAACACAGATGCTTATGTTTTAAAAGTTGATGAAAACAACATTAATACAATAGTTTGGAATAAGTCATTCGGAACAACTCTTAATGACAAAGCTTTTGATGTAATTAAAACACAATCTGGTTATATGGTTGTAGGAGAAAAAGAATTAACAAGTGGAAAGGCTGCATATTTTATAAATATGGATTTTGAAGGGAATTTAATTTATGAAAATGCGTGGGGAGGATATGGTCAGTCGATGTATTCTATCGAACAAGCATCTGATGGTGGTTATATAATGACAGGTTCTTCAGGAGTAGAAGAAAATGAGATGATATGCCTAATAAAGGTAAACTCTGATGGTGAATTGTAAAATACATTTTGCACTCTAATGTTAGAAATGTTTTGTTGAGAAAATGAAAAGAGAATTATTATGAAAAAATTGCTCAAATTATTAGGATTACTTTTTATAGCAAGCGTTATATTCAATAATGCAATGGCTCAGATAACAGTTGTAGAAGCATATGCTATGGATCTGGATGAGGATGGTATTTATGAGTCGGTTGAATTAAAATTCTCAGAACCTGTAACCGATGCTGATTTCACAGGCAAATTGACTGATTGGATTGTATCCCCAGATGTTAATTTTCTTCCTACATCAACTGTAGATACAATAAGTTCATTTAGCACTTCAGTACAAACAATGGCTGTTGATAATGATGCTGATGATGAATATATAACGCTTAGTTTTAATCCTGTGAGTGTTGGAGATGCTCAGGGTATATTATATTATGCCTACGAAAAATTACTTGGAGATATAACTGGGGCTTTAACTTCAAATACTATTGATTTAATCTCAAGTAATTCTGCTGTTGATAAATCAGGGCCATTTATTGTTTCCGTAAGTTGTGATCCTGTTACAGGAACTAACGTTGGTATTGGAACTACAATTACTTTTGACATTGTAGCTTCTGAAATTGGTTTTACACTTACAGCTGATACAATTGCAATAAATAATAGAGACATAGATGTGTCTGAGCTTAATGGTTCGGGCCCATTTACAATTGATTATATAGTTCAGGAAGGAGATAGTGATATACCTGATGGTTCTGCAATTCCAATTTACTTAGTATTATTAGATGATGAAGATAATCCTTCATCTCCTTTTACAACTTTTGATTATCATGCTGATAGTTGTCCTGCTATCGATGCAAATAGTCCTAAGATAAGCTCAGTTAATTTTAATCCTGGTGATGGTAATATATTGGGAATTGATTCAACACTTGTACTAACAATAATAGCCGATGGTTCTGAAACAGGTCTCGATGAATCAACAATATTAATAAATGGCAAAGATGTAACTGGTATAGGCAATTTTACAGAAACTGGTCCAACAGGTTATTATACAATTGAATATACAGTTGGTAGTACAGATGATAATATTAATGATTTAACTCAAGAATTACCAATTTCTATTATTCTAAGTGATGGATTTAACGATACTGACCCTGCATATACAACTTCGTTTATTAACAATAGTCCGGGAGTTGATTCAGATGCTCCTGCAATTTCGGATTTGAGCTTGTCTGAAACTAACGGAATTTTAGGTATTGGAGATACGCTTGTATTTACTATTAATGCAGGCGAATCGGGACTTGTTGCTGATGTTATTGATATTAATAATGAGGATTTAAAAAGCAAGTTAGTAGATTTAGGAACAGGATTTTATGATGTAGAATATATCATTCAAATAACTGATGATAATATAGCAGAAGATGCACCAATACCTATTAGTTTTATTTTTAAAGATATAGCAGGCAATCCTTCAGACAATTATACGGCTTTGGCAGATAATGAATGTCCTGGAATTGATACTGAGAATCCAAATATTACATCGGTTAGTATCACCCCACAAAATAGAAAAATAGGAGAGGTTGGTACTTTGCTTATTATTATAGATTTAGATACAGAAAATAATGATTATACTTTAGTTTCTGGAAATGTTGAAGGATTTGATATACATACACTAATTAGAGTTAGTGACACACAATTACAAGCATCTTTTACAGTAACTAAAAATGATACTAATATATTGGCAGGTAACAATGTTGAAGTTACATCTTTACAACTTAAGGATAAAGCCGGTAATGAAAGTAATGTTTGGAATCAAACGATAACACAAGATAATGATGCTCTGTACGGTAAAATGCCACAAGCACAAATATTTGGAACAGAATCAATATGTAAAAATGATACAACTAATGCACCTGTTTTGTTAACAGGTATTCCTCCATTTAAAATAACATATTATAATGGTGATACATATACAGACACAACTGATATCCTCGAAACCTATTATAATGTAGAGGCCATAGCAGATTCATCGATAGGTGATAATCCACTTTTATACACAATTACTAAAGTTGAAGATGCAACAGGGAATTTTCAGCCTGGAGAAGGAACATTTGAACTAGGTATATACGGTTTACCTAACGCTGAATTTCAAACTCCCCAAGATCTAAATACATTTGATATTTCGATTGATTCTGTTGGTTTAAATGCAAATCCTCCCGGTGGAACTTTTTATGGAGATGGTGTAATTACCATATACGATATGTTTAATCCTTCAGCTTCTGGCGGTGCAGGATGGAAAACACTATATTATGATTATACTGATGTTAATGGTTGCAGGGATGCAGATACAATTTCTGTTGAAGTAATAGAAGGAGGAACAATTACTTTTACACAAGGAAAAGAAATTTATTGTAGTTATACCGACACCTTTAGTGTTATTGGATATAACGAATTAAGTTTGATTGGGAGTTTCGCTTTGGAAGATGATCCATTAAATGGCGCTTTTACTTGGGCTAATAATAAAGCTACAATTCGTCCAGAATTACTTGACGCTAGAAGCTACAATATAACATATACTTATGGATCAGCACCTGCAATTGATATTATTCGTTCGTTTTCTATTGAAGAGGTTACAGGATATATCGATCCAATAAGTGATTACTGTGAAGATTACAGCCTAATTACTATTGAAGGAAAAGGATTAAGTCCATTAGGCGGTAATAGTTATTTTGATTTTTCAGGTGGAGGTGTATCGCCATCAGGTAATACATTAACTTTTGGATCTGGTGTTTTAGCTCCTAATCCATATACTCTTGATTATAACTATGTATCTCAGAATGGTTGTTCTAGTGATACAACAATAAGATCGTTCAATATTAATGCATTACCACTTGTAACAATTACTATGGAAGATCTTTATGATATTTACGGAGGCACAGATACTATTTATGGTGATCCTTTAGTTCCTCCTGGTATTAGTGGTATTTTTACTCCAAGTTTTATGATTGATCAGGAAGATGGATCTGCTATATTCGATCCTACTATTGCAGGAATTGGAATAGATACAGCATATTATACTTATACAGATATAAATGGATGTGCAAATTTTGATACAGCGGTTTTTGAAGTAAATCAGGCAGATGGAGATATACTTGGTCTTAATGAATTTTTGTCTAATTATCATTATTGCTATTACAATAGTACAACCGATACTGTGTGGGGAATAGCTAACAATGGTGATGGTTCTAAAGGTACTTTTTATATAGATAATATTAAAGTTACTGCAGAAATTGGCACTGATAGTATAATTATTAATCCTTCATCTTTATCTGAAGGTGATCATACGTTAAAATTTTCATATAAAAATGGTTCAGTACAATTTAATATAATAGAATCATTTCATGTTGATATTATTACAGGGTTAGAAATAGATGATTTAGCGCCTGAATATTGTCAAAATGATGAAGTTGTTAATATTGATGGTTTTAATGGAACTAATGTTGGAACGGGGAAGTTTTCTGGAGATGCAATATTCGGAAATGAAATCATTGGATTTCAGTTTGCACCTCAAGTTGCGAATCTGGGTATAAATACAATTACATATACTTTTAAAAGTGACGAAACAGGATGTAGTAAGAGTATTGATAGTACTACTTTTATTAATAAAATTCCGAATAATTATTTTACACTTTCAAATTTATGTATTGCTGGCGAACAGGATTCAGTAGAATGTAAGGCAGATACACTTTTGAGTGATAGTGTTAGAGTATGGGACTGGGAAGTTAATAATACAAAGTATTTTCAGTTTAGCTCAGATTCGGCTTCAAAATTTTCATTAGTACCTCAACGCGAGAATATTATTACTTTATCATTAACTTCAGATAAAGGATGTACTTCAGTTAATGATAGTACTATTTTTATTGGATCTATAGTTGACCTTGATTTTAGTTGGGATAAAGAATGTGATGGAGACACTGTTACTTTTTTAAGTTTAGAAGAAAATCATTCTGATCCGATTGGCGTGGATAGTGTAAAATGGGATTTTGGAGGTGTCGGTGAAGTAATTGATTCAACAAATATTTATACTCCTTTGTATAAATATGCAAGTTCGAGTAGTTATATTGTTGTATATACAGAGTATACTAAGACATGTGGAGTCCAGTCAGAAATTAAACAAATCACTATACGACCTTCTGAAATTGTGAGTAATGGTGGATATTTTGATGATTTTGAGGAAGCTCCTGGTGTTTCAGGTTGGGCTGTAGATGTTTTAGAAAGTTCTGCAAATTATACATGGGAATGGGGAAATCCAACTGGTACAAAGATAAACTCTGCGGCAAGTGGTTCAAATGCATTTGTTACAAATCTGGATGGAAATTATCGTAATAATGAATACTCTGTTCTTTCAAGCCCTTGTTTCAATCTCAGTGCATTAACCAGACCTATGATTGCATTTGATTTTATTTCTTCAATAGAAGAAAATCGTGATGGTGCATTACTTGAATATTCTACTGAAATAGGTGTTTGGCAGGCTCTTGGTGTTTCTGATGAAGGTGTTTTTTGGTATAATACAAATGGAATTGTAACCGGTGTACTTGGACAGTATACAGGGTGGACAGATGACGGTAATGGGTCTCCACAAGTTGAAGTAAAATGGAGAGGAGCAAAATATACACTTGATGATATAACTGAACTGGAAGGTGTTAGATTTAGACTGATTTTTGGTTCTGATGCAGCTGCCGTTGACGAAGGATTTGGTTTCGATAATATCCAAATTAACAATAGAAACAGAACGGTGTTACTTGAAAATTTCGCTAATCAGGATGATGTTCAATATGAAGAAAATCAGATTAAAATAACTGATATTTTAGAAGATAATCCCCTTGATGCAACAGCTATTCAGTATTTTACAAGCTTTCCAACAGAGAATGATATTAATCAGTTCTATACTTCGGGTCCAAGTGCCAGATCATTGTATTATGGAGTTTCCTTGGTTCCATATTCTATTGTTGACGGTGGTGATAGACAATTTAATTATTCAAGTACAAATACCCTTGAAAATCGTGATATTGTTAAAAGAATGCTTGAAGAATCTCAGTTTAAAGTTTCTGTACAACAGGAAGTGAATGGAGATATTCTTGAAGTAATTTCAACAATAAAATCATTAATTGATTTATCTGATATTAAGTTAAGTGCAAGAATTGCTGTTGTTGAAAAAACAATAATTGACAATTCAATTGAAATATCAAATGTATTGCGAACAATGTTACCTGATCCTGCAGGAATATTATTTGTAGATGATTGGAATAAAAATGATTCTATTACAGTTTTCCAGACATGGACTATTCCTGAAGGAGTAAATAAAGATAGTATTGCTACTATTGTATATTTACAGGATGAAGAAACTAAAGAAATTTATCAGGCTGGATATACAGAAGAGTTTTCTGAAGTTACATCCATAGAAAATATTACTAATTCATTAGCATCTATAAGTTATGTAGCGTATCCTAATCCGGTTTCAGGTCAATTAACTGTTAGGTTAGTTAATACTATTACTGATGACATAGAAGTACGCTTATATAACAATACAGGTTCTATGGTTAAAGCAGATAAGATATGGAAAGGTACGGATCGTATTGAAATAAATACAGATGATCTGCCTGTTGGAGTTTATTATCTGAAGTTACAATCAGAAGATAAATTGTTTAGCACGAAAAAGATAGTGAAAAGTAATTAATTGAACAATATGCTTTTACAGAAAAACGCCCTTTTTAGGGCGTTTTTTATGAGGTATTGTGTATTGGTTAAACTAATCTGAATTCCTATTTCTGTTTCTACCTCTTCTTCCATCTCTGTTTCGCATTTTATTTCTACCACTATCCTGATCTTCCATCATACGCATAAAAAGCTTTTGTAAATTTTCTTGTTGTTCCTCATTACAAATCTCTTTTAATTCCATAAAATGATTAATTGAAAGCTTTTTTAACTCATAGTGCAAATCACCAATATTTCTTGATATTTTATCAAGTTCACGTTCATTCGGATTTATTTTAGCAACCTCAGTTATCATATCATATCTGTAAATATTGAGTTTTTCAGCAATGTTATGTGACTCTCTCATATTTTTATAATATGCTTCACGAAATTGCTCAAACTGCAAACTATCCAGTTTAAGTTCTTCTTTTATAAATCGGTGTATACCACCAATATGTAATTGTTTCTTTTTATCATTAAACTCCTCAATTTTTTTATCTCTGATTCTTTTATGATAATAAATCGTGCTAAGCGATGATAAGTTAATGATTATTAATATGATAATTAATGCAGATAAAATAATTTTTTTTGTTTGCTTGTTCATTTTTCTGTTCTTTATATAGTTTCTTTAATACTATTCAATTGTATCTGTTAATAAAATATTTTCCTTATTTTCCAGCTCAAAATCATTTAAATACTGATATTCCATATAAGATTTCAAATAATCTTTACTGTCGTAATTAATATCAGAGTATTGTAATTTATCAGAACCTGAACCTATTAAAATTCCTATAAAGACTGCAATTACAATTGAAGCAAAATAAGTAGATAATTGCAACGATTTTTTAAATAAAGCACTATGAATAAATGATTCTTGCTGAACTTTATTAAGCATTCTTTGCTTAAGTCTAGTATAATAAAAAGCTTGTTCATCTATATCTTTTTTAGAATGCAATTGAAATAATGAACCAGATATTTTTTGATAAAAGAGTGAACATTCAGCACATGAATCAAGATGAATGTCTAATTTCTTTTTCTTATTTGGATTTATTTCTCCATCTAAATATAATGGCAAACTCTTTCTAAATTCTTTACAGTTCATCTCTAACTTTTTAATTTTGACACTAATACTGGTATTTTATTACAATTAATCTTAATTATTTTCATAATATTTTAAAATTAGCTTGTGTAGCTTTTTCTTACCTCTATTAATAAGTACTCCCACTTCAGAAACTGTGATATTCATTATTTCGGATATTTCGTTATAAGCTAAATCTTCAAAATTGTGTAATGATATAGCAATGTTTTGTTTCTCAGGTAATTTCCTTAAGGCATAATAAAGTGCTTTTTTATTTTCTTCTTGCTCAATATTTTCTCCAGGCTTAAGTTCACTATCTACAGGTTCAATACTATCTTTGTCATCACTAAATAGCACATCCAAATTGGTAAACCATTTTTGTTTCTTTCTTGATCGTAAATAATTAAGTGAGTTATTAACTGAAATACGGTATAGCCATGTCTTAACTTTTGCATCACCTCTGAATTGATCAATAGTATTATATATTTTAATAAAGACCTCTTGTGACACATCCATAGCATCATCGTAATTGTTCAAAATATTATTACAAACATTTAAAACAAGACTTTGATATTTTTCAACAAAAAGCTGAAATGCTTTTTCGTCTTTCTGAGCTATTTTATCTATTAATATTTTATCGTCCATTAAGACATTTGTGATTCTGTTTTTTTCTTTGACACTATAAGTTAATACTTATTACATTTTAAAGTTAAAACCTTTTTTTTACTGTACATAACATCTGAGAATTTGTTTCAAATAAAATCGTATAAATTAAATATCAAAATTATGAATCTGGAAAAAGTTTTTAAAAGATTATGGATTGACTATACCAGCCAGAATCCTTCTGTTCAAAAGACATACAACATTTTTAAAAATGAAGGAGAGGAAGTTCTAAATGATCATATTGCTTTTAGAACTTATGACGAGCCTCATATTGAATAGTAAACGGTATTATTATGAGTTTGCGAACGATATCCAAATAAAAAATGGAGAATTATATAGCGGTTTTATAGCACAATCTGCCGATAAAATATTTGAAAGCACCAATTTTTATAAAAAATAAGTAATCTTTTTAAGATAGAAGCTCGCCTTTTGGCGGGCTTTTTGCATTTGTACGTATTCTGTTTTTATATGTCAATTTGAAGTAATAATTTTGTACAACATTTAAAAAATCGGAATAAATGAAAATCAGTGGATTTACGATGGGTAAAAATGTGGATAAATTATATTATCCAATAAAACCCGCAATAATGTCTATACTTCCTATTGTTGATGAGTTTGTAGTTGCTTTAGGCAAAAGTGATGATGATGATAAAACAAGAGAAGAAATTTTAAGCATTAAAAGTGATAAAATTAAAATTATTGATACAATTTGGGATATAGAGAAATACCCAAACGGTATGGAAAATGCTCATCAGACTGATATTGCAAAAGAACATTGTACCGGTGACTGGTTATTTTATTTACAGGCCGATGAAGTTATACATGAAAAATATCTACCTATAATAAAAAAACGTTGTGAAGAATTATTAAACGATAAACAAGTTGAAGGTTTACTGTTTAGATACAAACATTTTTGGGGAGATTATCAGCATTATCATTTTTCACATAGATGGTATAAAAATGAAATAAGGATTGTTCGTAACGATCCTGAAATTCATTCGTGGGAATCTGCTCAATCATTCAGAAGAATACCAAATTTTGATGGAATTTTCTATCGTCAACAAGATGGAACACACAAACTTAAGGTGGCAAAGGTTGATGCTGAAGTGTTTCATTATGGTTGGGTTCGCCCGCCATCATTAATGAAGAAAAAAATGAAGGCACTCGACACTATTCATAAAGGTGAAGAAGGTGCTCAAAAAAAGGAAACAATTTATCGCAATTTTGATTATGGAGTTTTAGGTAAATTACAAAAATATAACGATACACATCCTCAAGTAATGCAGGAGTGGATGAATAAGTTCGACTGGAAAAATGAATTGCAATATACCGGAGAAGCATCTAAAGCAAGAAAAAAACACGCCCATGAAAAGTTAAAATACCGAGTTTTAACTTTTATAGAAAACAACTTGTTGGGAGGTGAAAATCTTGGAGGATTTAAAAACTACAATTTATTGAATAAATAAATCAGGTATATTTCAGTTTAAGTTTAATTGTTGAAAAATAGCGTGTTTTTAGTAATAATTTCATTAGAAACAGTATCGAGCTTACTTTATCAATAGTTTATATTTGTATATTGATTTACACAATGTAAGTTTTAGGCTATAAAAATTTAAATATGATAAAATTCAGGATTTTTTTAACCATTA
>DAOUTQ010000181.1 GCA_030668615.1 Bacteroidales bacterium
CTCCCAGTTATGATTTTTTGATATCGAAGCTATACTTTTACTAGTAAATGGGATGCTAATTTTTTCGGGTAAAGTAAAATAGAAGATAGATCCAATTCCAGGGTTAGATTCAACTTTTATACTTCCTCCAAGCAAGTTTACTAACCTCTTTGTTATGGTTAAACCTATTCCAGTTCCACGATATAACTTTGTATGATCTTCAATTTTTGTAAAATGCTTAAAAATCTGTTCTGTTTTATCTTCAGGTATTCCTATTCCTGTATCACGAATATAAAAAACAGGCAAATCGTTTTTATCTGTATCAAATCCAAGCTCTATAAAACCACAGTGAGTGTATTTTAAAGCATTACTAAGCAGATGGTCAAGAATTTGTTGTAACCTTATTTGATCAGTTTCTAAAAATGTTGTGTTTTCACCAAATGGATTATGAAGCAGTATCTCAATGTCGTTTTTATTTTCTTTAATTTTTTCTTTACAAAAAGAATCATACGTTTTAATTAATAGCTCTGAAAGATTAAATTTCTTTTTTTCAATTTTCATACTTCCTGAATCTATCTGTGATATATCAATAATATCATCAATAAGTTTCATGAGCGTCTTGCTACTTATATAAATCTGTTCAGAAAATTCTTTTCTATTATTAGGATCAGTAACTGGATCTGCAAGTAATTCAGAAAAACCAATAATAGCATTCATTGGAGTTCTTATTTCATGCGACACATTGGTCAGAAAAGCTGTTTTCAATTTATCTGATTCTTCTGCCTTTTCTTTTGCTTCCTCAAGCTTTTGTTCCGATTCTACTCTATCAGAAATATCACGAAAAATTGCATAAACGGCAAGTTGGCCTTCATCCAATATAATTGGTGTACCCCATAAAGAAACATCAACGAGGTTTCCATCTTTCTTTTTTCGTTTTGTATCTGTTTTAATTATTTTTCCTTTAGTTATTTCACTTGTAATATTCAGGGCTTCTTCTTTGAAATCCGAAGTAGAAATCAGGTCTTCAATTAATTCTCCAAGGGCTTCTTTTTTTGAATAACCAAATAGGTTCGTAAATTCCTGATTTATATTTATTATTTTACTTGAGTTATCAACAATAGCAATTGCTTCAGGACTATTGTCAAAAAGTTCTTTAAAATAGGCTCGTTCTATTCTTAAAGCTTCCTGTGATCGCATTTTCTGAATCGTAGTACTGATCTGATTTGAAAGGATTTCAAGTACAGAAAGATCATTACTATTAAAAGCATTTTCATTTTCATAACTATGAATGCCTAAAACTCCTATTACTTCTTCATTACTAATTAAAGGAACACCTAACCATTGTTTTGACAATTTACCTGCAATAAAAATTTCTCCTTTCTGTTGCAAATCAATAATTTCTTTATAATTCAGGAGAACTGACCTTCTGTTTTTCAGAACATAACCAGCTAAGGTTTTTTCTGATGCAAAAGTCTCAAAAGATTCTTTCTGATTAACTATATAAGGAACACTAAAACTATCATGAGACTTGTTATATAAAGCTATAAAAAAATTAGTGGAATCAATTAAATCTTTTAACGATTCTTTAATAGTTTGTATTAACTTGAAAAGATTATCTGAATAGTTTACAGCATTTGAAATGTTATATACAGTATTGCGAATTTGCTCTTGTCTCTTATATTCAGTAATATCCTGCCCCATTCCTAAAATATATTCAGGATTTCCTTTGGCATCATTTATTACCGTTGCATTTAACTTAAACCAAATTAAGCTTTGATCTTTTTTTAAATATGTTTGTTCAGATTCGTATCTGGAAAGTTTAGATGAAAATATTGCTTCAATAAATTGCTTTGCTCTTTCTCTCTTATTGACAGGGATTACATCAAGATAAGTCATTTTTTTTAGTTCATCCTTATCATATCCAAACAGGTTAAAAAAAGTGTTATTAAAGTTTACTATTTTGCTTTTTTTATCTATAAGTGCTATTCCAACACCCGCTTTTTCAAAAATAGATTGATATAGTTCTTTATTTGAAAAATTATCAGTAGAAGTTATTATTGAATTGTTGTTTTGTTTCTTGAGCAGATCAATCTCTTTGCGAAGTAGGAGTATTTCGTTTTCAAGCTTTTCTTTATTTCTTATTAAATCAGACTTGCTCATAAAGAAATTGAATTATAACATCAAAAATCCTCATTATTTTAATTAACTGCAAAAAAATCAGCATATAATGAGATTATATTTTGATAAATGGTGAAAAATGAACTTTAATTAAATTAATTACAGTGATGAACAATTTTATTCTGCTTGTGTTATTCAGAAAACAAATCTTTGTTTAACTAATAAATTTACATAACCTAAAATTTATACAACATTATAAAAATTAAACAAAACTTAAACAACTATGGCAGACCTAACTACAACCTATATGGGTTTAAAACTTCGAAATCCAATAATTGCAGCAAGTTCCGGATTAACTAATTCTGTAGAAGATATTAAAGAATTTGAAGAAAACGGAGCTGGGGCTGTTGTTCTTAAATCTATTTTTGAAGAAGAAATAAGACGTGAGCTTGAAAAAGATTTGGGAAGCATGAATATGGAAACCTTCATTTATCCTGAAACTTTCGATTATTACGATAATTATGCAGAAGACGATACACTAACTAATTACCTTCGATTAGTCAGAGAAGCAAAAAAGGCAGTAAGTATTCCCATTATTGCAAGTGTAAATTGTGTGTCTGCAGAAAAATGGCCGTATTATGCTGAAACATTGCAAGACGCTGGTGCAGATGCCTTGGAATTAAATGTTTTTGTAATGCCTTCGGATTTTGAGAAGACAAGTGAAGAAAATGAAAAAGTATATTTTGATGTTGTAGAAGAAGTGAAAAAACACGTGAAAATCCCGATAGCTTTAAAAATAAGCTATTACTCTTCTAATCTTGGTTCTTTTATACAAAAGCTTTCAAATACCGGAATTGACGGATTAGTGTTGTTTAATCGCTTCTACAGTCCCGATATCGATATTAATAATTTAGATATTTTATCAACAAACGTTACCAGTTCTCCTTCTGAATTACCAATTTCATTACGTTGGATTGGCATAATGCATAATCGTGTTGGTTGTGATTTGGCAGCATCAACAGGTATTCATGACGGAGCAGCAGTAATTAAGCAGATTTTGGCAGGAGCAAATGCTGTTGAAGTTGCATCTGCTTTTTACAAAAAAGGAAAAGGAGTTTTAAAAGATATGTTAAATGATTTATCATTGTGGATGGATGAAAAAGGGTTCAAAAACATAACTGATTTCAGAGGTAAAATGAGTCAGGATAAAGCTAAAAATCCTGCAGCATATGAACGAATGCAGTTTATGAAACATTTCTCGGGAAAAGGATAAACTTTAAATAACTATATGTTAAAAAGTCTGTGTAATGCAGACTTTTTTGATTTTTTAAAAATATAAACTGAAATTTATTGATTATTCGTGAAAAGAAATAACACATTTTTGAAGCATTATTTGCATTTTTGTATTTATGTATGCTATTATTGATATTGAAACCACCGGTCTGAGTCCTGCAGCTGAACGAATAATAGAAATAGCAATTTATATTCACGATGGAGAAAAAGTTATAAATGAGTTCTCAACATTAATAAATCCGGAAAAGAAAATCTCAGCAAACATAACCCGAATAACGGGCATAACCAATGAGATGGTTATAGATGCACCTAAGTTCTGGGAAATAGCTAAAGACATAGTTATATTAACCGAAGGAAAATCTTTTGTAGCACATAACGCATCATTTGATTACAATTTTATTCGTAACGAGTTTAAAAGTCTTGGTTACGATTACAAAAGAGATCGATTATGCACTGTTAAACTTAGCCGTAAAATTCTACCAGGTTATAAATCATATAGTTTGGGGAAATTATGTAGTGATTTAGGAATAAAAATTGATGGACGACACCGTGCAGCTGGTGATGCTTTAGCTACAGTAAAACTATTTGAGTACCTACTAAAAACCGACTCAAGTCTTGGACAGTTGAATTCAAGTAAGTTTTACCATATCGATGCTTCAGTTATAAAAAGTCTGCCTGAGGAGCCTGGCGTATACTATCTACATGATCATAACGGAGATATTGTGTACATCGGAAAGAGTAAAAATATAAGAACAAGGGTATTTTCTCATTTTAGTAATGAAAAATCACAACGAGCTATAAAAATGATTGACGAGGTTCATAATATTTCATATGAACTTACCGGAAGTGAATTAATTGCACTGTTACTTGAGTCTGATGAAATTAAGGTGCAAAAACCAAAGTATAACCGACGACAACGCAGAACCGATAACCACTATGGTATTTTTACTTATAAAGACGATAATGGATATATTTGTTTCAAAACGGAAGGAATTAACAAAGAAAATCCAATAGTAAGTTTTAATTCAGCGAGAGAGGCAAGAAATCGTTTGTATATTTTATCTGAAAAATACCAGTTATGCCAGAAACTTTGTGGGTTATATGAAACTCAGGGAGCTTGTTTCTATTATCAATTGAAACATTGTAATGGAGCATGTATTCAGGAAGAATTACCCGAAAACTATAATAAACGTGCACAAGAATTACTCGATGAACTTTCGTATAATTGGCAAAACTTCTTTATAGTTGATGCTGGTCGTAATGATAATGAAAAAGCGGTAGTTAAAGTTGAAAATGGCAAGTATATTGGTTTTGGATATATTGATACTGAATTTATTGGTAATGATATTGAAAACCTTTCAGATGTAATTAAAGTTTATCCTGACAATAAAGACGTACAGCAAATTATAAGAACTTATTTAAAACAGAATTCTGTTGAAATGTTAATAAGATTTTAAATTAAAATTACTCATATGGTTATAAAACGTTATTATCGTATAATAGTAAAACCATAAAGTTGAACAAAATTTGATAATCGGCCTATTATTTGTATATTTAAGGTTCTATGAACAAGAATTTTTAACCCTAAATTGTTTATATTGAAATGAATAAGAAGTACCTTGTCTCAATAATTACAATATGTATAATCATATTAATTTTAATAGGTAGTTGGTTAACATGGTTTATTAAGGCGGAAAAGTCTTTGAATGTATATATTCTTAATAAAACAGTTCCAACAATAGAACGCACTGAACATAAATCCTTAAGCTGGGTTTTAAATCACGAAAAATATATAAAACCTAATGGGTTTTTGTACAATTCTGATAAGGATTATTATGGTTTTTTTCCATTAAACTCCAAATCACAAGAATTTGATTTCAGAAGTATTCGAATACACGAAATTGATGATATAGTAAAAGAATATGATATGTTATATTATGCAGATACTTATGGTGTATACTATAACGAATGGTATAAAAAAGATTCTAAGGATATAAAGCATACTCAAAAAGTTTATGGAGGATTAAATCAGAATGATTATTTGCTGCTGAAGGAAATGAAAGAGCAAAAAAAACTCATAATTACTGAATTTAATTTATACAATGCACCTACAAATGGACTTATTCGTGAGAAAGTAGAAGAACTATTTGGTTTAAACTGGAGTGGATGGACAGGAAAGTATTTTAGTAGTCTTGATACAGCAGATAACTCGGATTTTCCTAAATGGATAGTTAATTTGTATAAGGAGCAAAATAATAATGAATGGCCTTTTGCAAATGCAGGAATTGTTCTTGTTCATAAATTTGGAACAATTGCGATATTAGAGAATGAAACTCATTTAACTGAAGAAGTGCCATTTATTAATTCTAAACAAGAAACAATTGAAAAATTTGGAGTCCCTGAAGTAGTGCATTATTCTAAATGGTTTGATATTACTTTTTCAGATGATAAAAATAAAGTATTAGCAAATTTTAAAATTCACGTAAATGAAAAAGGTGATTCTATATTAAGACACTATAACCTTAAACCTGTATTTCCGGCAGTTATTGAACATGTCGGCGATTATAACTTTTATTATTTTGGTGGTGATTTTGCTGAAAGTAGTATAAACAGTA
>DAOUTQ010000147.1 GCA_030668615.1 Bacteroidales bacterium
CATAAAACCTTCTGTTGTTAACGGAATGCCATTAGGAGCACAACTTCCTATCCGGCAGGCCGAACGTCTCGAGATCATAGATGGACCTGCAGCTGCTGTTTATGGTGCTGATGCCGTTACAGGAGTAAATAATATAATAACTAAAGAAGCAGATAAAGGAACGGTTGTGCGTGGTGATCTTAGTCTGGGCGAGTATGAATATGATTACATTAATTTCATGATCGGAGGTAAAGCAGGAAAAAATAAAAACATAATGCAATATAGTTTTTATGGCAGTAAGTCTTCATTTAATAATATGAATATAAGAAGCACAGAAGAAAATGTTTACAATCCATTATACTATCTGCAAAAGAAAGGAGAAAAAATAACATTAAACGGAACAGATTACGAGCCAATAAACGTTACTGAAGATGTTCTCAGAGAAAATAGTATTTCAGAAGCTGATTTTAAAAATCAATATTATTACAATAATTATAAAGGTGGAATTGTAAACCCTGCTATGGAGGAAATACCTTCCGCAAGTCATCAGATTGGATTTGAATTGAAATACAGAGGATTTAGCCTTTCATATAACAACATGTACCGTAAAGCTCATAGCTCTTTAGGTCGCTCAACTTATTTATATAAATATAATAATCCCCAGAATTATTGGGGAGAAAAAATACAACGATCAGTAATAAGTTATGATAAGAAATGGGAGAAGTTTTCAAGTAATTATCATTTGTCTTTTTTATCTTACAGAATGGACAATAATTCCAGTTATGGCTTAACATTTTTAAGCAATACTGATAAGGCATATGTTTATTCAGCTTCTGATGATATTTTCGCTGAACAGTTATTAACTTACACTCCGTTTCCTGATCTTGAAATTGTTTCCGGAGCTTCGTTGCAATATTCGGGTAATTTGCCTCTTACAAATTATCAGAGTTCTCCTTTTAATGATAATCACTATGAAGCTTTTATGGAAAGTGGTTTAACTTCTGATTCATTATTTGGGGATTTTGGTTTAAATCCGGTTACTTTTTATAATATTTCATCATTTCTTCAATTTTACTATGTGCGAAAAAAAATTACGTTAATGGGAGGTTTACGTTACGATATTAATTCTCAGTACGGTAATAATTTAAACCCAAGATTAGCTGCTTTATATAAATTAGGAAAACGAACTACCATTACAGGATCTTATGGTAGTGCATATATGGCACCATCATCGTCAATGGCTTACCAATCGTTTGCATATTCAGGCGGATTAAATAATGATAGTATTTATTATCAGGTTATACCAAACCCTGATTTGGAACCTGAAAGTTTTAAAGCATATGAATTAGGAATCAAAAGGCGATTTTTCAGGAATACCTATGTTGATTTATCATTCTTTTATAACGAAATTAAAAATTTAATTATTGATACGTATGTCCCTTTAAATACATTGGATTTACCATTAGCAATAATTGAATCAGATAGTTCTCTTGTGCGAACAAAGATTAATAGCAGCGATGCACAGTCTACTCTTTATGGTTTACAGGCTAACTTTAAGTTTAAAGATATAGTTAAATCGGTAAAGCTTAATGCTGAGTTAAGTTTTACTTTTACTCAAAAAACCGAGACTCAGCCCGAAATAGGAAGTATAATCGGAAGTTTTGAATTAATGCCTGATCATATGGGGCAGTTCAGGGTATCTTTTCAGCCTACAGACAGATTTTTTGTTCAATTCGATAATGTGTGGATGAGTAAATGGCTTCGCGTATTAATTCCATTCGAAGAAATTTATTCCGATCCGTATGAAAGTGTTGATGGTTATTACACTCTGGATGCACTGATCAATTTTAATGTAAGTGATAAATTAAGAGTTTTTGCTAAGTTCATGAATATTTTTGATGAGAAATACGGAGGGATTAATGCTACAGGTACCGATGCGGATTTACCGTATAATCCACAGTTAGGACGTAGCATCAGGGCAGGGCTGACCTATAATTTTAATTAAATGGGATGAATAAGAGGTTTTACATATTAATTGCAGGAATGTTAATGTTTTTATTAACTGAAAATCCTGTTAGTTATTCACAAAACCTTAAAGATAGTCTTCGGTTTAACCTGAGTCTTACATCATTAGAATATAATCAGGCAGAAATATTACTAAAACTGGCTAATTTAGATTTTCTTGACAGGGATTATTATGAAGCTAAAAAGAATGCTAACCTTTCACTGGAAATCTCTAAACTAAATGATTATAAGTTATTTAAAGCTGATTGTTATTATTTACTTGGAAAAATATATTTTATTCAAAATGATATTGAAAATTCAACAGAGAATTTTTCAAGAAGCGCAAACATATATGAAAGTCTTAAAAAATGGAACAAATTGCTGGATGTTAATAATGATATTGGTGAAATTTATAAATCGTTAGGGGCTTTTTCCACGGCGGCAGAATATTTTAAAATTTCATATGAAATTGCAGATAGTATAAATGATATCACAGGCAAATTTTTATTCCTTGAAAAAACCGCAGATGCATATTTTATAGCAGAGGATTATATAAATGCGGAACTATTTTATTTAAATATTTATGAAGATATAATAAATAACTCTGAATATACTGTCTACCATAGAATAAAAATATCTTTCAACCTGGCGGAAACATACAAAAGTCAAGGTAATTATAAAAAGGCACTGGATTTTAATGAAGATATTCTGAATTTATATTCAGAAATTCCGGATTCAAATGCTATGTCTTTGGTTTCAAATAATATGGGGTATTTATATCTTCATATTAACGATTATCATTCTGCACTGGAATCTTTTAAACTTTCGTTGCAATACGGATTAGAAGCTGGTATTAATAATGACGAATTAGCAAAATTATATGCAAATATTGCTATTTGCTATCAGAATATTGAAAATATCGATAATTCGCTTATTTATTTAAAACTTGCACTGAAAGAGTTAAGAGAATCGGAAAATTATAAAGAAAAAGCACGACTGGAAAATATTACAGCCAGTATCTACCATGCCGAACAGGATTTGCATAATGCTGAACTGTTTAGCAGAAATTCTATAAAATCAGCAAAGAAATCAGATGATAAAAATTTACTACAGATTTGTTATCATACTTATTCGCAAATACTTCGTGATGGTAATGATTATGTATCTGCTCTTGAATATTATGAAAAACATCTGAGTTTAAAAGATTCTGTTTTGTTTGAACAAAGAATGAAAGAAGAAAATCTCAATCACCGGATTTTAAACCTTGAAAAAACGGAAAAAGAATTAAAACTACAGTTGGCTGATGAGGAAGTTAAAGATTTGGCTTTAAAGCAACTTAGGCTGGAGGCTGAAAAGCGTGAGAAAGAGATGGAATTGTTACTCAGTGAAAAAGAACTTGAAAAATCACAAATGGATCGATTACAGCAATCAATGGAGATATCTAAACAAAAACATGAGGCTGAAATCAGGGAGCAGGAATTAAGACAGCTTGAACAGGATAAGGCAATTCAGGATTTGGTGTTAAAACAAAAAGAGGCAGAAGAGAAAGAGCGCCAAAAAGAAATAGAACTTTTGGAAAGCGAAAAAGAACGTCAGCAACTCGAACTGGAAAAAGAAGCCGAAGCCAAAAAACGTGCACAATGGATGTTTGTATTATTAGCTGTGATTATTGTATTAATCTTTATTGGTTTAGTAACAACACGTAAAAAAAATTCAATACTTGCTAAACAGAAATTAGAAATTGAATATAAGAATCAGGATTTAGAACATAAAAATGAGGAAATATTAACACAAAGTGAAAGAATCGTACAGCAAAAAGACTTAATAGAAACTAAAAATGAAGAAATTACAGATAGTATTCATTATGCAAGCAGGATTCAAAATGCAGTCTTACCATCCATTGAAGTTATGAAGGATTATCTGGCAGATTATTTTATTTTCTTTAAACCCAAAGATATTGTAAGTGGCGATTTCTACTGGGCTGCAGAAAAAAACAATAAATTAATTGTTACTGCAGTTGATTGTACCGGACACGGTGTTCCCGGAGCATTTATGAGTATGCTGGGGATGAGTTTTTTAAACGAAATTGTTTTGAAAGATGCAACATTGGAAGCTGATAAAATTCTTAATGAATTACGATCAGAGGTTATAAAATCATTAAAGCAGTCAGGAAAGGATGATGAAGCAAAAGATGGTATGGATATGGCTTTGTGTGTTATTGATAAAAACAACATGAAAATGCAATTTGCAGGAGCTAATAATCCAATGTATTTTATTCGAAATGGTGTTCTTGAAAAAATTAAACCTGACAGAATGCCTATCGGTTATCATTTCAGATTGGGAAATGATTTTTCGAAACAGGAATTTGATTTAAAACCTAAAGATGTACTTTATGTATTTTCTGACGGATTTGCAGATCAGTTTGGTGGTGATGAAGGACGAAAATTGAAGTATAAACCTTTCCAGGATTTACTCTTTAATATGCATACAGATCCAATGGATAAACAAAAAAGAAAACTCGATAAGTTTTTTGATGAATGGCGCGGTGATCTGGAACAGATTGACGATATATTAGTAATTGGAATGAGAATTTAATTTTATAATTTTCTGTAGACTAAACTTCGTAACAATATTAATTAGTCATTCCATGAACGTGGCAACCTAATTATTAAATTTTTCAAATAATACGAGTGCAAACCAATTATTAGCATCGGTATAAGTTTCTTTAATTTTTAATCCCGAAATTTCTTCAAAATTCTTTATTTGCTCATGTGAGAATTTATAAGAATTTTCGGTATGAATATTTTCTCCCTTTTTTAAATGTATTTCTGAATTAATGAAAGGAGACATAATAATCAAATCCCTTTTTGCAACTAAATGCATCTCAATTCTGGATTTTTGCTCATTAAAAAATGCTTTATGTTCAAAATCATTAATATTAAAATCAGAGTCAATAATATCATTAATCACATTTAAAATGTTCTTGTTAAAATCAGATGTAATATTCTGAGAGTCATTATATGCATTATGTAGGATATGCAATGGTTTTAATAAATCTACACCTAACAAAAACATATCACCCTGATTCATTTTAGAGCTTAATTCTGTTAAAAATTTATTTGCTATATCTTCAGTAAAATTGCCCAATGTACTACCTAAAAAAACAAACATACATTCTCTGTTATCAGGAATTACATTTAGTTGATTAACAAAATCAGCTATTATAGCATTAATTGATAATTCAGGAAATAACACTAATAGTTCTTCTGAGGAGCCTTGTAATGCCGAATAACTAACATCTACAGGAATGTAGTTTATACTATCTAAATTATGCTTTGGAATTGAGTTTAACAGAATACTAATTTTTGAACAATCTCCACTGCCAAGCTCAACTATATCCTTATTATTCAGCTGATTCATTAATTAAGGAGCAATTTCTCTCAATATTTTTTTTTCGGTTCGGGTTGGATAATATTCTGTTAATCGCGTTATATCCTCAAACAGTTCAGAACCCTTTTTATCGTAAAAAAATTTACTTGAAATATATTTTTGTTTAGATTTTAATCCTGTTATAATTTCTTTACGCACATTGTCGATACCTAAATCGGTTAAATTATTTGTAATAGTTATTCGTTTGTCCTCAATTATTCCGGGTTCTAAGTAGCTCATTGTAATATTTATGATTAGTTATATTACAACAACAATAGAAATCAATAAATGTTAAATACTTTTTTTATTGCAAAAAAACCGTCTCGTTTTAAAAGAGACGGTTATCAGTTTATAAACTAAAATTATTTATTAAAAATAAATACTTCTTCAATTGTACATTCAAAAACTTTCGAAATGTCATGAGCGAGCTTAAGCGAGGGGTTATATTTCCCTTTTTCAAGAAAAACTATTGTTTCACGCCTTACACCAACTTTTTGTGCCAGATCAAGCTGAGTAAGGTTGAATCGTGCCCGTAATTCTTTAATCCTGTTACTCATTTATATTTCCTTTAAAGTAATAGTAGAAATAAAAACCTGCGAACAGTAAAGCCATTCCCAAAATACCGTAACCAAAAAATGTTTCTGCTTCACCACCTTTTTCACCCTGGAGATACATTATAACAAGCCATAAAAATAACGATACAAAGAATGATTTAGAAGCCGCTTTTTGTTCAATTCTTTTGGAAAGTTCATCTTCGGGCGGAAGTCCTTTTTTTGTACTCCTGAATCTTCTTATTGCAAGAAATATCCCAAAGGCAAATAATATTATAATAATTCCAACATGAATATATTCAGAGAATAAAGCCGTTTCACTTTTCATAGCTTCTGTTTGATAGATCCAAATTCCTGCAATTATTACTAACATTGTAATAATAAATAATGGTAAATAAATTTTTTTCATAATAATGTTTTTAGTTAATATATTCTAACAAAAAGTTATAAAAATATAACACAAAGTTAGAAAAACATAACATACGTGTCAAGTTTTATTACATAAAAAATAAAAGAATTTTAGATTATAGACTTCAAACTATTGATTTTATTAATCCTTTCAAAAGAAAAAGTTTTGCTTTTTTTGTCGATATATTCGTAAATAACGAGGGCTTTTTGTAAGTATGCGAGTTGAATTTCTATATTATCATTTCCAATTGTGTATAATAAATCTGCAAGTAACTCTATGTTTTCAAAATTGAAACCTTTATTTTGGCTAAACTCAGTTTCAAAATCTTTTTCTTCAAGCTTTAATATATAATTAAGATCATTCCCATAATGTTCTTTAAGCTCGTTATTAATTAACTCTTCGGTAAGTTGCTGTTCCTCAATTGACTTTGCTGGTACGAATTTACCAATTAAGTACATTAATAAAGTACTTATTTTTTCAATTTCACGAAGTATAAAATCTTTTTGTTCCATTTTTATTTAGGGTAAAGTCATTCCGGTTAATCATACTTAAATAGGTTATAAATTTATATAATGTTTAGACATATACTACATTTTCTTGCATTTATAGTAGCTTTCTTATTTAATAGTAACACACAGAACATTCAAATTCATTATTTAGGTCACTCTGCTTTTGTTTTACAGTTTGATGATATCTCCGTAGTTGCCGATTATGGCAAACCAAATGCATGGTTAGAGTGGGGATGGGATAGTCCAATATATGATATTGGGGATTTGGTTCCGGATATAATAACCTATTCACATTTACATGAAGATCATTACGATTCAACAAGAATTCCAGCTGGTGTAAAGCATATTTTAAAAAATGGTGAAGAGCTGGATTATAAAGATTTAACGATTACAGCAATTCCAACCTGTGAAGATAAATTTGGTGAATTCAATAATACCAGTTATTTATTTTCATATAAAGGATTCAATATTTTGCATACAGGTGATATTCAGGGAATGATTGCAGATATTGAAAATGATTCAATAGTTGAATATTTCAAGAATAATTATCCAGAAAAAATTGATTTGCTTATAATGCCAATCGAAGGAAAAATAAAATATATTCCACAAACAGAACAGATTATACAATTATTACAACCAAAAATAATAATTCCTTGTCATTATTGGAGTCAGGAGTATTTAAATGACTTTACATATCATATAAAAAGTGAAGTTTTGAATTATGAAATTGTAAATAACAATGAGAATTCAATAATTTTAAAGGAATACGTGGACAATCCACATATCATCATTTTAAAAAGAAAGAAATTATAATACTTCAAAGATTTTTACAAAGGGATATGGTATTAGCGATATTAAATCAGGAATTTACATTTTAAAAATTTCTGCCAGTAGAGATTTAATGAAGAACAAATTGATTATAAAGCAGCCTTAACAAAAATTATAACCTGTATTATAATATTTATCTTAATATTTTATAATTCAAATTATTGTTTTATTCTATCAATCTATGTTCTGTTCCTATTATTTTAAATGAAGCTTTACAAATTTCTTTATATTGAATAGCCATTTCGTGAATATCTTCATCGTCAATTTCATAATACCAAACTACTGTTACTTCCGAAATATTAAGCTCTACTAATTTATTTATGTTTCTAAAAATATCTATAAACATCTTTGATGAAGAAGTATTTAATACAACCATTCTAATATCAAATTCAGTTTTTTCATTCGGGGCAAGGATATATTCATCTAACCAACTTATAACTGGCTCATAAAACTCAAAAGAATTCTCTGGTAATGAATATCC
>DAOUTQ010000080.1 GCA_030668615.1 Bacteroidales bacterium
AGCTTCCATTGCTTCACTTTTTTGCTCAATTTTAAAATTGATCTCGCCTGAATTTGCATATTTGCTAATACGGGAAATTAATTCCGACATTGTTTTTCCTTCTTTTTTAAATCGTGATACAAGATTTAAAACGATCAAAGCAGCCAAAATACCAGAATCGGAATAAAAGAAATCTCTGAAATAATAATGACCAGCCAGCTCTCCTCCGTATATACCTTTTATTTCTCTTAATTTAGGCGCTGCAAAAGCTCTTCCAACTTTCCAGGTATGCATTTTGCCACCAAGGTTTTCAACATACTTTTTAACTGCTTTTGATGTACGAATATCTTCTAAAACGGGTCCTTTTTCTTTTTCAAGAAAATAATGAGCCATAAAACCAATAATTAAATCAGGAGAAATAAACTGTCCTTTTTCATCAACAAACATAACACGATCAGCATCGCCATCGAAAATAATTCCTAAATCACAATTTTCGTTTAAAACTGTTTTTTTAAGATCAGCAACATTTTCTTCAACTAATGGATTTGGTTCATGATTTGGAAAACTACCATCCATATCATCGAAAAGATATATTGGTTTTTTGCCTAATAATTTTTTTATAAGTAGACCTGCCATTCCATTTGAACAATCAACAGCCATTTTTAATCCGGAATAATCCTGAACATAAGTTTTTAGAAACTCAACATATTCACCTTTTACTTTATAATCAACAATTTTCCCTTTTTTATCGGCAATTACAACTTCGCGTGTTTGAATCATTTCTAAAAGCTTATCCAAACCTGTATCGAACCCAACAGGTAGAGCATTAGATTTTGAAATTTTCATTCCGTTATACTCACGTGAATTGTGCGATGCAGTTATTTGCACTGATGCAGCAAATTTATGTTTAGCTGTAATGTAATAAACCATTGGAGTTGTTGAAATACCAATATTATATACGTTTGCACCACTATCAATTATTCCTTGTGCCAGATATTCAAAAATTTCATCGGATGAAACTCGAACATCTCTTCCAACTAATACATTATCGGCTTGTAATAATTCAGGAAGAAAATAACCAATTTTGTAAGCATCTTCTTTATTAAAATCCTCGTTATAAATACCCCGAATGTCGTATGCCTTAAAAGCTTTCATATATTAAATTATATTAATAGAACAAATATGATTAGATAAAAAGAAGTCAGACATTAAACTGACTTCTTATTGATTTTTGTAACTGCAAAAATGCATTTTTTTTTATTTTGTTAAAACCTTTACGGGCTCAATTCCTAAAGTTGTTCCTTCTTGAATTGCTTTTAATACAGCTCCACCTCCGGTAAATATGTAATACTTAGGACTATCGAGAGCAACAATATATAATCCTGGCAGTAATCTTTTTAATTCTTGCATAGTGTCTCCACCACCATATAATTTTACTGCTTCAACATTTTCATCAATTAATTCGTCGAGAGCAATAGTTCCTTCGTTAAAATGAGGAGTGAAACCCATTACTGCATTCACAAAAACAGTACGAGCAGTTGAGAAAATTTTATGGATTTTATCTTCGTAAAATGATTCTCTTGCAACATCGAGTACATAATTTAGCTTCGTTCCAGGTTTTAAATCATGAATATTGTGTGTACGGTGCTTTCCTTCAAATTTTCCCTCCAGTGTATCTGATTCAATAATAAAAGGTAGTTCTATCAATTTGCCAGGATAATTTTCGCTGAATTTTACAAATTCTTTTGCATGAACTAAGTCTTCTTCTGAAATACCTTTTATTTCGACTCCATATTTTGCATATAAATAGGCATTGTAAATAACTCCTCCTAAAACAAGATAGTCTGCTTTTTTTATCAGAGCATAAAGAGAATCAATTTTGGTATCGAATTTTGAACCGGCAACAACTGCAATGAAAGGTGATTGAGGACTGTAAATTCTTTCCAGGTTTTCAATTTCTTTTTGCATTAAAAAGCCTGCATACGAAGGAAGATATTTGTTTACTCCAACTGTTGAAGCATGTGGTTGCCATGATCCAAATGCATCATTAACAAAAATATCAGCTAATCCTGCAAGCTGATTTGCAAATCTATCCATATCGGCTCCTTTAGCTTCTTCGCCCTGAAACCATCGTGTATTTGGTAAATAAATTCCATCAATTTTACCTTCTTTCAGTTCACGTATAGAATGATTTATTGATGTTTCAATTCCAATATATCCATTGTTTTCATGAGGATAAAAATCCGGAATTTTCATGTTGATATGAAGCTTGTTTCTTAAGTATTCAACTATAGGTTCAACCGATGTGTCTTTGCTGATTTTAATATTGCCTGTTTTTTTATCTTTTGGACGACCAACATGCGACATGAGAATTATTTTACCTCCTTTTGCATTAATATGATACAGTGTGCCAATTGTTGCATCAATTCTGTAAGGGTCGTGTATAATTCCTTTTTTAACCACATTATGATCAACTCGTACAAGCACAACTTTGCCATTTAAATCTGCTTCCTGAATTGATGGAATATTATATTTATCAAGCATTTTTACCTCCTGTTTTTAATTTGATAATTGGTATATGAAAGGGAACACAATTTACTCCAAAATTGTTTTTTAAGCAATAAAAACAATTCAATAATACAGACTATTATACCTTGCGTAATATTTATATATCCTCAGTAATTGCTTTTAAGGCAGGTAATTCTTTACCTTCGATATATTCGAGTAATGCGCCGCCAGCAGTGGAAATATAGCTAATTTTATATGCCAGACTATATTTGTTTACAGCTGCAATAGAATCACCACCACCAATTAATGAATATGCTCCTTTATCAGTTGCACGGGCAACAGCCATTGCAATTTTTAATGTTCCCATCGAAAAGCTTGGCATTTCAAAAACACCAATAGGTCCATTCCAAAGTATTGTTGAAGAGTTTTCAATTACTTCTGTAAATTCGTTAGCAGATTTTATTCCAATATCCAATCCCATCCAACCATCTTTAATCTGATTTATTTCGCAATGCTCAATATGAGCATCATTTTTAAATTCGTCAGCAATTATGCAATCTGTTGGCAAGTAAAGTTTAACTCCGTTTTCTTGAGCTTTTGAAATAATGTTTTTAGCAACATCAATAAAGTCATTTTCAATAAGTGAGTTTCCAACTTTACCACCCATGGCTTTTGCAAAAGTAAAAGCAATTCCTCCGGCAATAATTAAATTGTCAACTTTTTCAATAAGTGCTTCAATAATATGAATCTTTGTGGAAACTTTTGAGCCTCCTAATATTGCTGTAAATGGTTTTTTAGATTGTTTTACAACTTTATCAATATTGTTAATTTCGTTTTCAACTAAATAGCCAAACATTTTATCATCAGGGAAGAATTTCGCTAAAGTGTAAGTTGATGCATGGGCTCTGTGTGCTGTTCCAAAAGCATTAAAAACGTAAGCATCACCAAGTTCAGCCAATTTTTTTGCAAATTCTTCATTTGCTTCTATTTCTTCCTTATGAAACCTGAGATTTTCAAGTAATAAACATTCTCCCGGTTTTAATACTGCAGATGCTATTAATGCTTCTTCGCCTATACAGTCACCGGCAAATTTCACTTTTTTATCCAGAGCTTTTGATAAATAGGGAAGTATTTGTTTTACAGAATATTTTTCGTCTACTTTTCCTTTCGGTCGACCTAAATGTGTTAAAAATATTACAGAACCTCCTTCAGCTATTATTTTCCGAACAGTTGGTAATGCTGTTATAATTCTTGTGTCGTCAGTTATTTCTCCATTTTCATCTAAAGGAACGTTAAAATCAACACGCATTAAAACCTTTTTGCCTTCGAAATTGTATCTGTCGATTGTCAAGTTTTGTTTAATCGCTTTTATACTTGGTAACTCTTTCCCTTCAAGATATTCTAATAATGCACCACCGGCTGTTGATATGTAACTTATTTTATGTGCAAGGCTATATTTATTTACAGCGGCAATGGAATCGCCTCCACCAATTAGTGAAAAAGCTCCTTTATCAGTAGCGCGTGCAACAGACATTGCTGTTTTTAGTGTTCCCATTGCGAAGCTTGGCATTTCAAAAACTCCAATAGGCCCATTCCAGAGAATTTTCTCAGAATTTTCAATTACCTCAGCAAATCGATTAGCAGATTTTATACCAATGTCGAGACCCATCCATCCGTCGGGAATTTCATTTATATTGCAATGATCAATTTTTGCATCATTTTTAAAATCATCAGCAATAATACAGTCTGTTGGTAAGTATAATTTAACATTATTTTTTTCTGCTTCCCCTATAATGTGTCTGGCAAAATCTAAAAATTCATCTTCAACTAAAGAATTTCCAATTTTCCCACCCATTGCTTTAGCAAAAGTGTAAGCAATTCCTCCGGCAATAATTAAATTATCAACTTTTTCAATCAGGGTCTCAATAATATGAATTTTGGACGATACTTTTGATCCTCCAAGTATTGCAGTAAAAGGATGCAAAGGCTGATGTAAAATCTTATCGATATTTTTAATTTCACTCTCTACCAGATATCCAAACATACTGTTTTTAGGAAAATGTTTGGCAATAGTATAAGTTGATGCATGTGCTCTGTGAGCAGTTCCAAAAGCATTGTTAACAAATACATTACCAAGGTCAGCCAATTTTTTAGCAAAACTTTCGTCTGCATCTGTTTCTTCTTTATAAAATCGAAGGTTTTCAAGTAATAAAACCTCTCCGGGCTTTAGGTTTTGTGAAAGTTCCTTGGCTTCTTCTCCAATGCAATCTGAAGCAAATTTTACTTCACGATCGAGAATTTTGCTTAAATGTGGAAGTATAATTTTCAGAGACATTTTTTCGTTAAATTTCCCTTTTGGTCTTCCTAAATGTGTAAGAAGAATTATTGAACCTCCTTCTGCAAAAATTTTCTGAATTGTTGGAACTGCAGTTATTATTCTTGTATCATCAGTAATTTCAAGATTCTCATTTAAGGGAACATTAAAGTCCACTCTCATCAATACTCTTTTTCCTGCAAAATTAAAATTGTCAATAGAATACATATCTGGAATTTTTAATGATGTGTTAAAGATAAAAATATATTTTTTTGCTAATTGCGAATTTGGTTTTATTTATGATTTGTTTTTGTTTATTGTTATTTTTGCTCATTATCCTTTTAAAGGAGAATAAATATTCAGTTGAAATTATAAGGAATTTATGCAGTTTAAAGAGGTTGTCGGACATAAGAATATAAAGGAGAAGTTAATTCAAACAGTTAATGGAAATAGAATTAGCCATGCTCAACTATTTTTAGGAGAGAATGGATCTGGGATTCTTGCTCTGGCAATTGCATATGCACAGTATGTTTCATGTGAAAATAAGCAGCAAGATGATTCATGTGGTGTTTGCTCTTCTTGTTTAAAATTTCAAAAATTAGTTCATCCTGATTTACATTTTGTTTACCCTGTTTCAACCTCAAAGGCTGTAAAAAAAGATCCTATTAGCGATGATTATATAACACAATGGCGTGAAACAATTATTGAAAATCCATATATTAATCAAAACAAATGGTACGAAATAATCGATGTTGAAAATAAACAGGGAATAATAAGCAAAAATGAAAGTTACGAGATATTAAAAAAGCTCAATTTAAAAACATTTGAATCCGAATATAAAATAATGATAATATGGTTGCCGGAGAAAATGAATGCTTTTGCAGCCAATAAATTGCTAAAATTTATAGAAGAACCACCGGAAAAAACTTTGTTTTTATTGGTTTCGGAAAATTCAGAACAAATTATACCGACCATACTTTCAAGAACTCAATTAATAAAAATCCCTAAAATTGATAATGATAGTATGCGTAGTGCGCTTTGCGATAGAAATGGATTGGCTCCTGAAAAGGCAAATGACATTGTTCATCTTGCCAACGGGAACTACCACGAAGCACAGAACTTGATTCACTCAGCCGAAGAAGATAATTCCAACTTTGATCAATTTACAACAATGATGCGATTAGCATATCAGCGAAAAGTTATTGAGATAATTGATTGGGTAGATGAGGTTTCCAGAATTGGACGAGAAAAACAAAAAAACTTTTTATTATATGCCTTAAGGCTTGTACGGGAAAATTTTATGCTGAATATTGATAATAAAGAATTAGTTTATCTAACAAGAAAAGAATTAGATTTCTCCGAAAATTTTTCTCAGTTTATTAGTCAGGATAATGTTTTTGAAATATATGAAGCTTTAAATCGGGCTCATTCAGATATTGAAATGAATGCTTACAATAAAATTGTATTTTTGGATTTAGCATTAAAGATTATAAAATTGATTAAAAAGTAAATTTCATTACTTTTGCTAATTAGTTTGTCCTAGTATTTAAGGATCGATAACGGGGATTGATTTTGAAGAGAATAAGGAAATAGATTATGGATAATATTGAAATAGAAAAATCAGGGAATGAACCTGAAAAAAATATATCACCTTGCGATTGTATTAAAGCGGAATGTTGTAGCAAGCTCAATTCATTTGATTGGCTGAGTGAAATGCCTGATTCAGGTCACGGTAATAGTATTATAGAAGTACGGTTTAAAAATACAAGGAAAGAGTTTTTTGTTAATACCAATTCACTTAGGCTAAAAAAAGGAGATGTTGTGGCCGTTGAGGCTTCTCCTGGTCATGATATAGGAATAATTTCGCTTACCGGAGAATTAGTGCATTTTCAACTTCACAAGCAAGGGATAAATGCGTCAGAGCATGAGTTTAAAAAAGTTTACCGTAAGGCTAAGCCTGCAGATTTGGATAAATGGTATGAAGCAACATCTCTTGAAGATTCAACAATGTTGCAAACCCGTACGATTGCTACAGATTTAAAACTGGCTATGAAAATTGGTGATGTTGAATATCAGGGAGATAAAACAAAAGCCATTTTTTATTACATAGCAGATGAAAGAGTTGACTTTCGTGAATTAATAAAAATCTTAGCAGAAAAGTTCAAGATAAGAATTGAAATGCGCCAAATAGGTGCGCGACAAGAAGCAGGAAGAATTGGAGGTATAGGTTCATGTGGAAGAGAACTCTGTTGCTCAACGTGGATTACAAATTTTGTTTCTGTAACTACAAATTCAGCACGTTATCAGGAAATTTCGCTTAATCCTCAAAAATTAGCTGGACAATGTGGAAAGCTAAAATGCTGTTTAAACTACGAACTTGATTGTTACGTCGATGCACAAAAAGATTTTCCTTCAACTAAAATTGTATTGGAAACAAAGACAGGACAGGCATATCATAGTAAAACAGATATCTTTAGAGGAATAATGTGGTACACGTTTGATCCTGTTAATTTAATTAATTTCACACCCGTTCCCGTTGAAAGAGTAAAAGAAGTAATTAACCTAAATAATAAAGGAGTAAAGCCAGACGTACTTGTTGATGCCACTGCCTCAGGTGTTTTAAATGAAGGACCTCTTGACTTTAAAAATGAAGTTGGACAAGATAGTTTAACACGTTTCGATGATAAGAAGAAGGTCAAGAAAAAGAAGAAAAGAAATAATAAACGTAAAAGACCAGCAAATGACCAAAGGGAAAAATCTTAATATTCTTTTCATTGCAATTCTTGCAATAAGTTTATTATCCTGCGATCCAAATCAGGTATACGAAAGAAATGTTGAGATTCCAGAGTTTTCATGGAGTAAAGACTCTGTATTAAGATTTGAAGTTGATATTCAGGATACTATTAATCCTCATAACATTTATATAAATGTAAGAAACAGTTCAAGGTACAAAATGCAGAACCTGTTTCTTTTTGTTCAGACAGAAGCACCGGGAGGTTCCACGCTTAGAGATACTTTTGAGTGCTATTTAGCAGACGAGCGTGGAAAATGGACTGGAAGTGGTTGGGGTGATATTTATGATAATCAGTTTTTATATAAAAAAAATATTCGTTTTCCGGTTTCAGGAGTGTATACATTTAAATATATACAAGCAATGCGTACTGATAAACTGAAATTTATTTCGGATATGGGTATACGAATTGAGAAAGCTGAAACTCGCTAAGTATTAAAATAATTAGTTAAAGTGGGAAAGAAAAAATTATCAAGGTTTGCCGAGATGGAGACGTTTGATCATGTTGTGCAACCTTCATTCGATGATATTTTTAAGAAAGACTACAGATTAAAGGGCAAATGGAGCCAAGAGTTTTTTGGTAATGAAAAACCATTAATACTTGAACTTGGATGCGGTAAAGGTGAATATACTGTTGGTCTTGCCAAACTATATCCAGATACAAACTTTATTGGTATTGATATTAAAGGAGCCAGAATGTGGCGGGGAGCAAAAACTACGATTGAAGATAATATTAAAAATGTTGGGTTTTTACGAACGTGGATTGACTTAATAAATTCTTTCTTTGGAGAAGAAGAAGTTTCTGAAATTTGGGTAACTTTCCCTGATCCACAACCTAAAAAGTATTATAAAAGGCTTACATCGACAAGGTTTTTGGGTTACTATCAAAAATTTATAAAAACAGGAGGAATTGTAAACCTTAAAACAGATAATGCTGATTTATATGCTTATACAAGGGCTCTTGTGAAATTGAATAAACTTGAATTAATTGTTGATACAAACGATTTGTATAATTCAGGTTTAGATGATTATATTCTTTCAATAAAAACTTTCTACGAACAGCAATTTTTAGCTCAGGGAAAGCCAATTCATTATTTGCGATTTAAACTCGATAAATCAGTCAAGCTTGAAGAGCCAGACGAAGAATAAAGGATTTTTTCAACAAGTTTATGAAGTAGCTCGACTAGTTCCTTTAGGTCGTGTTACCAGTTATGGTGCTATTGCCAAATATTTAGGAACTGCACAATCGGCAAGAATGGTTGGCTGGGCAATGAATGATGCTGGTTCTCAGGATGAATATGTTCCTGCTCACAGGGTTGTTAACCGGAATGGACTATTAACAGGCAAACATCATTTTGGCAATTCAAATACCATGAAACAACTTTTAGAGAACGAAGGAATTAAGGTTGAAAATGATAAGATTATTGATTTTCAAAAAGTATTTTGGGATCCCGCCAAGGAATTAACACTTTAATTAACATATTGAAAAGCATACTTTGATTTATTGGCAAATAATAAATATTATTTATCTTTGCTGCGTTAATTTAAATTAAATAAAAATAAGGACATGCCATATTCTAATAAAGAAATATTAAATGCATTAAGAAACGTAAAACATCCTGAAACTGCTCAGGATATCGTTTCGATGGGAATGGTTGATGATATATGGATTGAAGGTAATAAAGCAGGACTTACATTAAGCTTTAAAAAACCTACCGATCCCTTTATGAATTCAATGCAAAAAGTTTGTATACAAGCTTTAGAACAACATTTAGGTAAAGACTTGGACTTTACAGGTAACATTAAAATTAAAAAACCAGAAATGAAGAATAATGGTGGACAACAAGATGCACAGACATTAAAAGATGTGAAAAATATTATTGCCATAGCATCTGGTAAAGGTGGAGTTGGAAAATCAACAGTAGCATCTAATCTGGCTATTTCATTAGCAAAGACAGGAGCCAAAGTTGGACTAATTGATGCTGATATTTATGGTCCTTCAATTCCAAAAATGTTTAATGTAGAGGGACAAAGACCTCTTGTTCGTAAGGTTGGCGATGTTGATATGATAACACCTATTGAAAATTATGGTGTAAAAGTTGTTTCAATAGGATTTTTTATAAATCCGGAAGATGCTTTAGTATGGCGTGGAGCAATGGCTACAAGTGCACTTAAGCAATTAATTCATCAAGCAGAATGGGGCGAATTAGACTATTTAATATTTGATTTACCTCCGGGAACAAGTGATATACATTTAACTTTAGTTCAGGAAACATCGGTTACAGGAGCTATTATTGTTAGTACACCGCAAGATGTTGCTTTGGCTGATGCAATAAAAGGAATTAAAATGTTTACAGGAAAACATATCAATGTTCCTGTTATGGGATTAATTGAAAATATGTCGTGGTTTACTCCAGAAGAATTACCAGATAATAAATACTATATTTTTGGAAAAGATGGATGTAAAAACCTTGCAGAAAAAGAAGATATTCCTTTACTTGGTCAAATTCCAATTGTTCAAAGTATTCGTGAAGGTGGTGATTATGGAACACCTGCAGCTTTAAACGAAGGAACAATGGTTGCAGATGCTTTTAAAGAGTTAGCTGCTTCTGTAATTAAAGTTACTGAAGAAAGAAACACGAATTTAGACCCAACAAAAAGAGTAGAAATAAAAACGAAATAAAATAATCATAAAAAAGTAAATAAAATGGATGACGCTAAAAGACAAGATCTTGAGAAAAGAGTAAACGAAGCTATTGATATGGTAAGACCTTATCTTGTTGCTGATGGAGGAGATATTCAGTTTGTTGAGTTAACAGAAGATATGGTTGTTAAAGTTCAATTATTAGGAGCATGTGGATCATGCCCTTATAGTGTTCAAACACTTAAAAATGGAGTTGAACAAGCTGTTAGAAAACAAATTCCTGAAATTAAAGAAGTTGTTTCTGCGTAATTAATTGAGATAGGAATCAGAAAATATCAGATGAAATGGATGTAAAATGTTACATCCATTTTCTTTTGTGTCAAGTTCAATTTATTTGCTATTTTTATGCATTCCAGATTTATTTAAAATAATGGACCTTATTATATAATATTTCAGATAAAATTTGGTTTGAAATAAGTAAGTCATAGTTTAAAATCAATATTAGGTGAACAAAAGCTTAAAATACTTCCTATTTATTATTATCCTTATAGCTTATGGGTGTTCTACGAAAAAGAACACAGGTCTTACAAGGTTTTATCATGGCCTTACAACAAAGTACAATATATTGTTTAACGGTACTGAAAGTTACAAAGAAGGATTAAAAACCTACGAAGATTCTTATACAGATGATTATTCAAAAATACTTCCAGTTTTCATTTATGGTAATGAACAACTTGCTTCTTCGGTAAAACCAGGAATGGACAGAACTATTGAAAAGTCAACAAAATCTATCAAATTACATTCAATTACCAGTAAGCCTGATCAGGGAAAAGGCGCCATGTCTCAAAAAGAGAAAGATTTCTATAATAAGAATGAATATAACGCATATATTGATGATTCTTACCTTATTATGGGAAAAGCCTTTTTTTATCAGGCAGATTATGGAAGCGCAATAAGGGTTTTTGATTATATAATAAAACAGTTCGACGACGAAAAAGCGAAATACCTTGCATATAACTGGCTTGTAAGGTCAAATGTTGAATTAAAAGATTTCCGAGAAGCTCAGAATCTTATTGATTTTTTAATGAGTGATATGGATTATCCTGAGAAATTAAATTATCAGTTTAATTTAACACTTGCCGATTTTTATTTGAAACAGCAAAGATTTAATGAAGCTGAACCTTATGTTGGAGAAGCATTATTGTTAGTAAAAAAGAAAAAGGAAAAGCTGCGATTAACTTTTATTCATGCTCAACTAAATGAAGAACTTGAAAATTTCAAACAAGCATCAGAAATTTATGGGGCTGTTGTAAAAATGAATCCACCTTATGAAATGGCATTTAATGCCAAAATAAAAAGAGCTTCATTATTTACAGGTGGAAAGTCTATAGGTTCCATAAAGTCGGAATTGCTAGCAATGCTAAAAGATGATAAAAATATCGATTATCAGGATCAGATTTATTACGCTTTAGGAGAACTTGAGATGAAAGATAATAAAGTTAATCTGGCAATTGAGTATTATCACTTATCAGCTAAAACAAGTATTTCTAATACAAACCAAAAGGCTTTAACGTTTCTTGCGCTTGCAAATATTTATTTCGACAAAACTGCATATGTTGAAGCTCAGGCATATTTTGATAGTGCCGTTGTTTCTCTTGATTCTGATTTTCCAGGCTACAGAGAATTATCTATAAAAAATCAATATTTGTCAAAATTGGTTGTTAACTTAAATGTTGTTAGTCATCAAGATAGTTTACAGATGGTAGCTAAAATGTCGGAGCAAGAAAGAACCAATTTTATAAAAACCATAATACAAAATTTAAGAGAAAAGGAAGCTGAAGAACTTGAACAACGCAAAGCCAGAGAACTGGCAGAAATGCAAGGATTAAACAGAACCGGTTCAAGGCCAACAAATACTGCAACTGAAAGTGGTAAATGGTATTTTTATAATCCATCAGCAAAAAGCTTCGGACAACCTGAATTTAAAAGACGATGGGGAACCAGAAAACTGGAAGATAACTGGCGAAGAAAGAACAAGCAGGTAATGGGCATAGAGCAAATTACCGAAACAGAACTTTCAGATGAAATTATCGATAAAAAATCTGGATTAGATGATAAAACTCCAGAGTACTATATGGTCGATATCCCTCTTTCTGATTCTGCTATGGAAGTTTCGAACAAAAAGGTTCAGGCAGCACTATACAATATTGGTGAAGTGTATAGAAACAATCTGAAAGACTATCCGTTGGCTTTAGAATCATATAAAGAACTCACAGAAAGATTTTCGGAAAGTGAGTATAAAGTGCCTGCATATTATAGTATGTATAAAGTTTACTTAGAGCAAGGAGAAACTTCACAAGCCGAAGTTTATAAAAACATAATTATTAGAAATTATCCTGATTCCCGATATGCAAAGGTATTGATTGATCCTAACTATTTTAAACAATTCGAAAAAGAAGAGCAAAGCAGGAAAGACTATTATGAAGCGACACTTGAATTTTATAAGCAGAATAAATATGGTGATGTAATTAACAGGTGTGATTTTGCAGTAAGTCAGCACTCCGAAGAAGTCTATTTATCTAAATACAAATATTTAAAAGCTCTTGCTACGGGGAAAATTTATGGAATTTCAGTTTTAAAGAAAGAGTTGGAAAAAATTACAGCTGAGTTTAAAGATGATCCTGTATCCTTGGAAGCAGAAAGAATTTTAGCATCAATACAGGAAAATGAATTTAAAAATATTACAAATATAGATTTTGCTGAAAGCCAGGAAACAAAGTATCAATCTGAAATAATTCAGGAAGAATTAGCTCAGAAAACCATGGAAGAAATAGAAAAAATGTATTCTTATTCTCCTGAAGATGAACATTATTTAGCAATTGTAATTTCAAAAGAATCCGATATAAATCAGTTAAAGTTTAATATCATCAATTTTAATCTTGATTTCTTTATAGAGAAAAGTTACGTTATAGATAACAAGGAGTTTAATAATTTCTTTTCAATTATTACGGTAATGCAATTTAAAAATTCGGAAGATGGTTTAGCGTATTACACAAAGTTTGAAACTGAAAAAGAAAGTATATTTAAAGATATAGAGAGTATAGAATATCAGTATTTCATTATTACAGATAAAAATCTATCAAAATTAGCTGACGAAAAAATTGTTCGCAATTACCTGATATTTTACAATAAAAACTACAAGGAATAGTTTTAGTATTATACTGACCACAGATTTTAAAAATCAGAATATTTAAGATGAAGAGTATAAGGATATTATGGACCGATGACGAAATAGATCTTTTAAGACCACACATCCTGTTCTTAGAGGAAAAAGGATTTGAAGTGTTTACTGCAAGTAATGGCGATGATGCTATTGATGAAGTTCGTAAACAGGATTTTGATTTGATTTTTCTTGATGAAAATATGCCTGGACTTAGTGGCTTAGAAACCCTATCTAAAATTAAAGAAATTAAGGCAAGTATTCCGGTTATAATGATCACGAAGAGTGAAGAAGAAGATATTATGGATCAGGCAATTGGGTCTAAGATAGCTGATTATTTAATAAAACCGGTTAACCCGAAACAAATACTTCTTAGTATTAAGAAAAATATTGATACAAAAAGATTGATATCTGAAAAAACATTGTCGGGTTATCAAACAGAATTTGGTAAAATTGGAATGCAAATTTCTGAAGCAAATAACTTCGAAAGTTGGGTAGATTTGTATAAAAAACTTGTTTATTGGGAGCTGGAGCTGGAGCAAAATCAAGAAACAGGAATGCAAGAAGTGTTTCAGATGCAAAAGTCAGATGCCAATAAAAATTTCGGAAGATTCATAAAAAATAATTATGAGCAATGGTTTACTAAAGATTCAGATAAACCAATGATGTCGCCAAACTTGATTAAGGATAAAGTTTTCCCATTGCTTGATCAAGGTCAAAAAGTATTTTTTATTGTAATTGATAATTTCAGATATGATCAGTGGAAACTGATTCAACCAATGATAAATGATTATTTCACTGTAGTAAATGAGGAATTATATTATAGTATTTTGCCAACAGCAACACAATATGCAAGAAACGCTATTTTTGCAGGCTTAATGCCACTTGAAATTGACAAATTATATCCCGAGTTTTGGTTAAACGATGATGAAGAGGGTGGTAAAAATATGAAAGAAGAAGAGCTCCTTCAAACTCAACTAAAACGATATGGGAAAAAATACAAATGTTTTTACGAAAAAGTAAGTCATCTGAAAACAGGAGAGAAGCTTGTAGAAAAAGTTTCAGATTTACTTAATAATGATTTAAATGTATTGGTTTATAATTATATTGATATGTTATCTCATGCCAGAACCGAAATTGAAATGATTCGCGAATTGGCAAATGACGAACCGGCATACAGATCTTTAACATTATCATGGTTTAAGCACTCTCCTTTGTTTACACTGATAAAAGAGTTGCAACAGCAAAATGTGAAAATTATTATAACTACTGATCATGGAACTGTTAGGGTTCAGAATCCTGTAAAGGTTGTTGGAGATAAAAATACATCAACTAATCTGCGTTATAAAAACGGAAGAAATCTGAATTATAATCCAAAAGAAGTGTTTGAGATCAGAAATCCTGAAAAAGCACATCTTCCAAAATCAAATATTAGCACAAGTTATATTTTCGCTTTGAATAATGATTTTCTGGCTTATCCTAATAATTTTAATTATTACGTAAACTACTATAAAGACACTTTTCAGCACGGTGGAGTATCAATGGAAGAAATGATTATCCCATTTATTACTTTAAAGCCAAATAATTGATTTTTTTTCTATAAATTGCATATATGGATTCATTGACATTAAAATCTTTGTCAGACTTAAATGTTGTTGCAGATAAATTCTTGCGCGCTATGCGTGGTAAGAAGGTATTTGCATTCTTTGGTCCTATGGGTGTTGGAAAAACAACATTTATAAAAGCCTTGTGTAATGAATTGGGTGTAGTTGAGATAGTTACAAGTCCTACTTTTGCTTTGGTAAACGAATATCAAACAGGTGGAGCTGATGTAATTTATCATTTTGATTTTTACAGGATCGAAAAGATAGAAGAGGTTTATGATTTTGGTTACGAAGATTACTTTTATTCCGGAAATTATTGTTTTATTGAATGGCCCGACAAAGTTGCCGAAATACTCCCTGAAGATATTGCTTATGTTCAGCTTGTTGAAAATGAAGACGGAAGCAGAACTATTAACTGGCGATAAACACTACTTAATATTAAAAGATCAATAGAAAATACTTGAAAATACAAAGTATTTGTTTTATTTTGGTTGATTGCTTAATATTTATTTAATTTCCCAAGACTAATTATGACGGATAAAAAAGACAAATCAGGTTATACTTTTGGAAATACAGGATTTCTACCTCAAGAAGAAATGCTTGAA
>DAOUTQ010000104.1 GCA_030668615.1 Bacteroidales bacterium
ATTGATGATTTAATGCTGTTATGTGAAGCTGACATTACGTCAAAAAACGAGTATACAGTTCAAAAGTATTTAAATAATTTTAAGATTGTTCGTGAAAAGTTAGTTGAAATTGAAGAAAAAGATGCTTTACGAAATTTTCAGCCTCCAATTTCAGGCGAACTTATTATTGAAACTTTTGGTATTAAACCAAGCAAAATGGTAGGAGATATTAAAAATGCAATAAAAGAAGCAATTCTTGAAGGTGAAATACATAATGATCATAAGGAAGCTTATGATTTTATGATTAAAAAAGGCAAGGAGTTAGGCCTCTCTCCCAAAAAATAATCTATTTATTAAAGTTTAGGATCAGATAAGTAGGTAAATGATCACTGTATCCTCCATTATATTTATATCCAATAAAGGTACGGTTTGGTTTGTATCCAAAAAACCCATCATCAGGTTCAAGTAAAAAGTCAGCATTATAAATATATATATCATCCAGCGAAGTAAAAACCTTATTTTCTTTATCAAGAAGATTGCCGGATACAATAAACTGATCAAGGACGTCCCAATCTCCCTGATACTTGTAGGTTCCAATATTTTTGGTTTTATAAAGGTGAGACGACAAATTATACAGTTGATTATCTGTGATTTGATCATACTCTTGTGAAGCATTTAAAACATTACTTATGCTTTTATTGTCAGGATAATCATTAAAATCACCGGTAATAATTATGTTTGATTGCGGATTTAATTTAAAAACTGAATCAACTTTTGCTTTTAAAACAGAAGCAACAAATATTCTTCTGTTTTCGGATTCAAGTTGACCTCCCCATCGCGATGGCCAGTGATTAATGAAAATGTTTAGTGTGTCAGAATTATTTGTAATTCCTTTTACATATAAAATATCGCGGGTTTTACTTTCAGGGTTATCAGGAAAGTTTATCGGTATTGCTTCATAGCTTAAAGGCGTAAATAATTCTTTTCGGTATAACAAACCAACATCAATTCCTCTCCAATCGGGTGATTCTTTATGAATTATTTGATATTCAAACTTAACTAAAGGTGTGTTATTAACTAAATCTTCAATTACCTTTCTATTTTCAATTTCACATAAACCAATAATTGCTGGAGGGTTCCATCCTCCAACAGCTACAACTACTTTATATATTTGGTTAAGCTTTGTATAATATTTGTGATTACTCCAGAATCGATCACCTTCGGGAAGGAATTCTTCATCATTAATTAAAGTATCATCAAAAGTATCGAAAAGATTTTCGACATTATAAAACATTATTTTATAGCTATCAGCAATATCTTGAGAAAAAGCAGAACAGAAAACAAATACTAATGCAATAATTAAGAAATATTTTTTCATAATATCTAAGGAGTTTCAATACGTTCATAAGCACCTAAATCAGGAGCTAAATCTGAATTTCTGTTATTAAGATTAATGTCAAGCGGAAACATAATTCCATATTCATGTTTACCTTTATCTTTAGCAACTGATAATGTGTCTAATTCAAAATCACGATCAAACGCATCTTTAAATTCAGGATCTTTATTTACAATTACATTTTCGAAATAGTTAGGATCAGAAACTGAAAAATCATCAGAAACTCTAATTAAAGAATGATCAAATTTATAGTTAAAATCATCACCAATATAATCCAGAATTATTTCAGACACTTTGTTACCATAAATAATACAGTTTCCAAAAAGTGCTTTGTCAAGCGATCTTGCTTGAATATTATTATTAACATCAATATAATAATTATTTAGTAGTACCGAAGGAGTAGTTCTTGTAGAAAAACCCCAATAGTTTCCAATTGTACAATGATAAAATTCATATGATCCACCTATAGTCAGTGCAATAGCAAACTGACCGCAATTTGAAATAACCGTATTATATGCTTTTATTGTAGAACCTTGAGCATAGATTCCTGCAGATGTCATATTTTCAACAATACTGTTTGAAATACTTAATGTAGGCTGTATTATGTTTTCCAAGGTATCTGTTTGTATTCCAATTATGGCATTTTTTATATGGCTGTAATTGAAAATATTGTTTTTGCTTCCAGCCATAAGCCAAATTCCATCCCATTGACCAGGAATATTATCGTAATCATCTTCGAGTCTATCACCTTGAAAAAGGATTGGTGATTCAAGTGTTCCGTTTGCTATAATTGTTCCTGCAACATATAACCTTGAACTCTTGTGAAAATGTAGAATTGCTCCAGACTCAATAGTTAAAACACTATTCTCATCAACCAACATTGAGTTGTAAATCAGATATGGTTTATTGGCCGACCAGGTTTGTGTTCCGATTATTTCACCATTAATAAGATTAACATCTTGTCCCCATGCAATAAGATCAATATCCTGCTGTTTATTATTAAATGAAAAAACTATTGAATCCTGAACAACAAGAGGTAAATCCGAATTATTTGGATCAATGGTAACTTCAACAAAAATATAAAGACTGTCTTTCGCTCTTAAATCAATATCATTTAAGCTTTTTCCGGGAAACCCATCAATGTTTAATCTGTATGGAGAGTTTTCTCCTCCGGCAAGATAAATTGAAGAAATGCTTATGTTTTTATTGTATGGGTTTTTTACTGTAAACCTTTGTGTTGATGTGCCAATAGTAGTAAATACGGTATCAAATAATATTGTGTCCTGAGAAAATATCAGGTTTGCATCTGGTGAATTATTAAATTCTTCCTTTTCACAGGCAAAAAATATTGTGAAAAAGAATAACAGAGGAAAAATGTGTTTTAATATTCTGAACATTGCAATTTATTCATTTTTGGTTTGCTAAATAACATAAAATAAACGATATAATCTATGTAAAATTTTAAATACAATTGATTTTTTATAAAAATTGGTATGGTTTTTATATTTAAATATGAAGGTGAAAATTAAATAAATGGTTACATTTGTTTTTATTAGATAATAATATATTCCTTTGTAGGTATGCAAGTAGAAAAAGCAAAAGCAGGTAATGTTCTGGAAGTAATGTATTTATTACAACATTGCATTGATGATTTTAACGAAAATAGTGTTTATCAGTGGAATACTTCTTATCCAGATTATTTCAGATTACTTAGCGAAGTTGAAAAAGGGACTTTATACGTTATAAAACATAAAGGAGTATGTATTGGAACAGTAACTTTTGATGAGCAACAAGAATCAGCTTTTGATGAAATTGAATGGAAGAATAAATCAGATAAATTTATTGTAGTACATCGTATTGCAGTATTTCCTTCCTGGCAGAAAAAAGGAATAGGAAGAATGCTTATAGAATTTGCTGAAAAATATGCAAAAGAAAATAATTATAAGTCGATTCGTTTAGACGTTGCGAGTTCAAGCAGTCACTTAATTAAGCTATACGAAAGTATTGGTTATTCTTTCACAGGAGATATTTTATATCCAAAACAAAAGGAACCATTTAAGTGTCTCGAGAAAGTGATTTAAGATATTTACAAAATAGAATTAAGGAGCTTTAAGCTCCTTTTTTTATGTAAAAAAGTCCGGTAACCAACCGGACTTTATGAAAAGCAAACTTTTAATGAAAAACCAACTATTAATCCTAAACTATAAATAAATCGTTGAATAATAAATAACCCTAAAATTTTACCATGAAAAATGATTTTGTTTATAGTGTAATTTGCTCTCCTCTATAAAATTCTAATATTTTTGTTCTAAAAATATATTCATATTTAGCTTGTGCTAAATCAGATTTTGTTTTATTTAAATTGTTTTTTGCAGTTTTATATTCTAAAATATCAACCAAGCCAACCTCATATTTTTGTTCTGTATATCTAAAAGCTTCTTCCATTGATTCAACTGCTTCCAGATTTGCAGTATATCTATCCATTGCAGCTATAGCTAAAGCTCTTGCCTGTTGAATGCTTTTATAAAGATTTTGTTTTTGTAAGTTGACATTTAATCTAGAATCTGCAAGGTTTATTTTTGCCTTACTAATTGCAGTTCCAGTATTCCAGTTATTAAAAATAGGAACTCGTAAAGCTACATATATAGCTTGTGATGCATTATCCGATATTTGATCCATATATGGATAATTTGAAGTTGGATCTATAATATTTGTCGCTATTTCGTTATATCTTGATTGGTACTGATATCCAAAGAATATACTTGGGCTGATTCTACCATAAGAAATGGCCAGATTTTTCTCTGAGCTTTTTAACATAAGTTCTGCGCTTTTAATTTCAGGTAAGAAACCAACAGCTTCAGAAAAAACAGTTGTTACATCTGAAATTTCATTGGAAAGAGTAATGTCAGGTATCTCAGGAAATGCAATTTCAAAGTTGTCAGTTTCACTAAGATTTAAAAGTTGAGTTATATCCAGATATGAAATTCTCAAATTATTATTAGCATCTGTAAGGGCTGCTTTTTCCATAGCAGCCTGAGATTCTATCTGCAATAAATCTCCTTTTGCAGCATTTCCTATCTCAACAAGTTTCTTTGTTTTTTCAATTTGTTCTGATGTAATATCCAGTTGTTGCTGTGCATTATCTCTTAATTCTTTATTCAGTAATATCTGAAGATAGGCTGTAGAAACATTTAATGTTATATCGTTTTTTACTTTTTCAACAGTTTGCAATTGAGATAAAAGATCGTATTTGTTCTTTTTTATTGTATTAAAGTTTTGTAAACCGTTAAAAACAGTAATTTCTGTGGTTGCAGAAATACTTCCGCCTTGGAAGCTCTGATTTTCATAAGTATAAGTCTCGGTATTTAAAGTTTTACCGGAATTATAATAATGATTACCATTCACATTTGCATTTGGTAATATTTCCATTAATGATTGAAAATGTGTTTTTTCAGCAGATTCTGCTGTTAATTCCTGTCTTTTAACCGTAATATTATTCTCAATTGCATAATTAATACAATCTTCTAAAGTCCATGTTTCCTGGGCTTCAGACACAGTAAACAAGCTAATTGATGTAATAATTATTAAAAGTATTCGGATTGATTTCATTTTAGTAATCTTTATTTAATATTCAACATAAATTCAATTTCAACTTATCATATATTGTGCCATGCCTATTAATGATCACAAAATCAATGCTTAATGTTATATTTGTTATATCTTAAATTAGCATAGGGTGAACGATTATGAAACACACTGTGTACGATAATGAACACATCAATTCTATAAATCAAATTTATAAAATATAACGTTAATTTATGAATATGCTACGATAAATTTATAAACCATAACGATAAAAAAGTGGTGAAAAATTTATTAATTATAAAATATATTTTAGTACCATCAAAATTGGATTGGGAATCTCAAGAAAATAGAATTAAAAATCATAATAGAATTTGCTTGGACAATGAATACAATTAATGTAAGTGTTAGAATAAAAGAAAGATCAGAAAAGGTAAGCCTTATTCTTTTTCAGAAAATTTATTCAACACCTTATGGGTTAGTTACTCATTGGTCAACGAACATTCGTGCAGATTACAGATTGGAAGTAATTATAGATGAAGATGATTTAACTGTTAACCCAATGAAAATTACCAAAGCTCTAAATATTCTGACGGATGAAACTGAAATTGCTGATCAGATTATGATTGAGTTATATGGAACGAAGAGTTTGTATAAAACACAATTTTTAATTTAAATTCTGATAAATATAAGCCTCATGTATAGAAAAATCTGGAAAAAATGCCACGAATCTGTTTGTCAACTTAGCTTTTATAGTGCTGAAGGTATAAAGCTTTTATCAATGACAGGGTTTAAAGCTTATGGAAATTTTTTAGTAACTGATAATTACATTAATAAAATATATAAAGCTACAAATGTAGTTTTGAGATTTGTAGAATCTGATGGATTTACGGAGAAAGTTAGTGTGAAAATGTCGATGAATGAGTTTAAAAAGAGAATTATTAAGGATGTAGATAATAAATCTGCAGGATTTGTTGCAGTAAATATAAATTTAGACGAATTAAAAGATATCCCATCTCTTAAATTAAGTAAAAAAGCAACAGAAATAGGACAGCCTATTGCATTGCTTGGATATCAATTAGAACAGGATAATTTAGCAATAAAAACAGGAATTCTTTCATCGTTTTTCAAGCAAAAGAATGGCTTAAAACATTTACAGATAAATTCAAGTATTAAACAAGGGAATTCAGGAAGCCCTTTAGTAAATGCAGAAACAGGAGAGGTTATTGGAATTATTGGATATAAACTTGCTTCAATAACTCAGTCTCATAAAAGGATGAAACTAATTATTAATAAAAATTTAGCAATTCTGAAGAAATCACAGGGGATTTTTAACGTAGAAGAAATTGATCCTGTACAGGTTTTAATTGCAAATCAGAATCAAATAAAACATATTACAAATGAAATATACAAAGCAGCAACAATGACAACAGGGTTTGCTTTAGATATTTCATATGTACATAACTTATTCGAAGATTTCACCGATGCTGAAGTTTCGCAATCTTCAATGGAATTTCAGATCGGTGTATAGTTCCTTAATGTAAGATGGTTTAGGTTAAAAGGGCTGTTAATTAACAGCCCTTTTTATATACTTAAATTAAGAAATTTTATTCAGTTTCAATATTATCAAGTATTTTTTGAACTTCATTTTCGGTATGCTTTAATTTCTTCTTACATAAATTAATCAATACAGAAACCCGCTTAACTTTTTCAGATAAATTGTCAATATCTGGTTCTCCGTTTTCAAATTCCTTTAAAATGTTTTCTAACTCAGTTATTGCTTCTGAATACGATATTTCTTTTTTTGCCATCTTTTATTTTTTTGATAAAGTAAATTTAAATGTACTACCGATATTTTTTTCACTTTCTACCCATATTTCCCCGCCATGTTTTTCAACAAATTCGCGGCATAAAATTAAACCTAAGCCACTACCTTGTTCTTCGGAAGTGCCTGAAGTAGAATGGTGAATGTCAATTCTAAATAGTTTTTTAATATTTTCCTTACTAATACCAATACCGTTATCCATTACCGAAATTTCAGTATAATCATCCGAATCTTTTTTACTTAGTCTAATAAAATTATTTTTATTAGAGAATTTAATAGCATTTGAAATTAAGTTTCTGAGAATTACAGTAAGCATATCGGAATCAGCAATTATTTTATAATCAGACGGAATCTCATTTATAAGATTTATTTTCTTTTTATCAGCATTCATCTTGTGCTGATTAAATATTTTATTAATTATTTCTGAAAGATTTACCTCAATAGGTGAAAAGTGTATTTTACCTCGTTGTGTTCTTGACCAATGAAGTAGATTCTCAAGTAATTCTAATAAATCATCAGCAGAATTATATATTATCTCGAGGGATTCTTGAACTTCATTTTCTGTAAAATTGGAGTAGTTTTCGAATAGGTATTGTGCTAATCCATGCAATGCATTAAAAGGATTTCTTAAATCATGAGCTATTATTGAAAAAAACTTGTCTTTCGTTGCATTTAGTATTTTTAGATCTTCTTCTGATTCTTTTAGTAACTTATTTGCTTTATCTACTTCATTTATTTTCTCTTTTAAAAGAATATTGGTTTTTTGTTTTGATAAGTATTGATTAAAAATAAGGATTACAGAAATTAAGGTTATTAATACAATGATAAATAATAGATTTCTTACATTTTTTTGTTTTTTCAATTCTAGTTCTCTGAATTTTTTTTCTGCAGTTAATTCTGTTATCTCATTCTCTATTCTCGTAATCTCATTGTAACTCTCTTCCAGTTCAAAATTCATTTGTATTTCAACTAATCTTTGCGAATTTAGCTTAGATGTTATAGAATCTTTAACAATTGTATAGTTCATGTAATATTCTAGAGCTTTTCCTTTTTCACTGGTTTTATTATAATAATTAAAGAGTTCCAAATAAGCATTTTTAATTATTTCCAGGTTATCAGTCTCTTGTCCTATTTGTAATGAATTATTAATGTTGTTTAATCCCTCAATATCAAGGCCTTTGTTTAATTGAATGATTCCAATTTTTTTATTGCAAACCGCAGTTAAATAACGATCTCCCGTTTTTTTACAGATATCAATTGTTCTGTTAAAATATTCAAGTGCTTTCTCAGGATTATTAATAGTACTATAGTAATTTCCTATATCGTTTAAAATGTCGCTAACACCTTTTATATCACCTATATCATCTCTTAACTGTAATGCATCTTTTAGATATTTAATTGAATTAGTATAATCGTTCATTTCAAGATAAACATTCCCAAGACTTTTTAAAGAATTTGCAATGCTAACTTTATCGCCAACTTCTCTTCGTAGATTTAAAGATTCTGTATAGTATTGTAATGCTTCAGAAGTATTACCTGATTTTAAATATGTATTTCCAATAATGTGAAGTGAGTATGCTATTTCTTTCTTATTACCCAAACTTCGTTTTATTTTCAGACTTCTTGAGTATGATTCGAGTGCTTTAGAATAGTTGCTTATATCCTCGTAAATAATACCAATATTAGTAAGTATCGATGCTACTTTACTTTGCTCTCCTTTATCCTGCCAAATTCTTAATGCTTTTAGATAATTTTCCAGCGCAAAGTCATATTTATTTAATTTCTTATAAATATGACCGATCTGGATAATAGAACTAGCAATGTATGATAAGTTCCCTATTTTTCTATAGTTAGCAAGGGATTTATTAAAATATTCAAGCGCTTCTTTATGGTTGTTTTGTTTTCTGTATACAAGAGCAATATTGTTTTGAGATTTGGCTAATCCTAAAATGTCATTTATATTTTCTCTGATTTTTAATGAAGATAAATAAAAATCAAGAGCATTATCATTATCATTAATTGACCAATAAATACTACCAATATAATTATATGATTCTGCGATTTGCTTTTTATTACCTACATCTATTCTTAATTCTAATGCTTTGGAGTTATAGTCAAGTGCCTTTTTAAATTCGCCAATGTCTTTATAAATTATTCCAATATTACTTAGCATAGTAGCTTCTCCCTGAATATCATTATTCTCGCGATAAATTTCAAGAGCTTTTTCAGAATAAAATAATGAACTATCATATTTGCTTTTTGTCCAATATAAACTCCCGATGTATTTTAAAGCATTAGCAATTTCACCTTGGTCTAAAGCTAAATTTGATGTTTCAAGTGCTTTCTGATGGTATTCAAATGATTTATTATATTCTCCAAGTATTTTATATATACTTCCTATATTATTATAAGCCTCAGATATTTTATTATTTTTCTCGGCAAGATAAAGATTCAAAGGTTTTTGATAATAGAATAGAGCATTATTATAATTACTTAATGATTTTTCAGAGTCTCCAAGTTTTGTATAAATATAAATTTTATAGTCAGAAGAACTTTGGTCAAAAAAATAGTCTAATGCCTTTTCGTAGAATTCAATAGCCGGCTGAAAACGACTCATTTCAAAATATGCATCTGCAATGTGAATATTAGAAATAGCAATTGAGTTCTTGTCTTTATTCGTTGTTGAAATTTCGAGTGATTTTCCAGCATATGTTAAGCTCTTATTTATGTCTTTTAAAATATAAGCTTTTGAGAGTTGCCATAATATAGGAGCTGATTTATCTTTTTTTGTTTTATTTAAAATATTCTCAAGGCTGTCAGTATTGGCCTGATTTGCACTTAAAACATTTACAATATTTAAAATTGAGATTATGAAGGATAATATAAAAATCCTGATTAGATTCATGCAAATGTTTTGTAAATTTAATTTCTTGAACTTTTTTATATTATATTCTATTTTACTTTTTTACTGGTAAAGTAAATTTGAAGTTGCTACCCTTACCTAAAACACTTTCTACAAAAATTTCGCCATTACTTTGTGTAATAAGTTCTTTACACAATATTAAACCTAAACCTGTTCCCGTTTCGTTTTCTGTTCCTTTCGTAGAAAATTCCTGATCAATCTTAAATAATTTACTAATATTTTCTTCGCTTATTCCTTTACCATTATCTTTTACTGAAATAATAAATTCCTTATTTGTTTTTTCTAATGAAATTATTATCTCACCACCTATATTTGTGAATTTTATAGCATTACTAATTAAATTTCTTAGTAATGTTGACACTATATGTTTGTCAGCAAAGATTACTGTTTCTTTCGGAACTTGATTTGTAATAGTTATTTCTTTCTTAGTAGCTAAGATTTTTGAAAGTGATAATATATCATCAAGAGAATCGTAAAGATTAATATCTTTAGGAGATACATTTATATTTCCTAATTGTGATTTTGCCCATTGTAGAAGATTCCCCAGCAAATTAAACAGATTTTGAGACGATTCATAAATAAGTCTGGAATATTCAACTATATCGTCTTTTTCCAAATCGTCAAGCTGATTAAATAATGTCTCTGAGAAACCCAAAAGAGATTGAAAAGGATTTTTTAAATCATGAGCAATTATGGAAAAGAATTTATCTTTTGTAGCATTAAGGTCTTTTAAATTATTTTCTGACTGAACAAGTTTTTCGTTTGCATCATTTAACTGTTTGTTCTTTGATTTAAGTAGAATATTTGTTTTTTTCTTTAAACGAACCTGATTAAATCCTAATCCGGCAAGAGCAAAAATCAGAATAGAAAAAGCTATCCAGTAATTTTTTATATTTTTTTGTCTTCGCAGCTCCAATAGATGTATTTCATTATCTTTCTTTAATATTTTGTTTTCCGTTTCAAGAAATTCAGTTTCATATTTTATTTTCATTTCAGCCATACTATTGTTACTGGCTTTTTCAAAAATGCTGTCTTTTGTTTCAGAGTAAAGCTTGAAATATTCCATTGCTTTTTTATAATCATTTTGCTCTGTATAAAGCTTTGAGTATAACTCGTATGACTCAGCAAGCCATTCTTTAACATTAAGCTTTTTTGCTAATTCAGAGGCTAATACGAGGTAGTTTTTAGCTTCATTATATTGTTTTTGTCGTAGAAATAAATTTGCAAGATTATTATAGTTATTCGACAAACTATATAAATCATTAATTTCTTTACTTATTTCAGTTGATTCCCACAGATTTGTATAAGCTTTTTCATAATCTCCGAGATCAAGATAAATTAAACCAATATTATTAAAAGCAGTAGCAATTCCATCTGGTATATCAAGTTCCTTATTTATATCAAGAGCTTTGTTATAATATTCAAGAGCTTTTACTTTATCTCCCTTTTCATCATATGCAGTACCAATATTATTTAATACTGTGGCTTCGCCTTCTTTAAAACCACTAGCTCTGTCCATTTTAAGCGATTTTTCATAATAGCTCAATGCTTTATCATTTTCCTTTAAACTCTGATATACAATTCCCAGATTGTTATAAATCATGGATATACCATCTTTTTCATCGTTCTTTTCAAATAATTCTAAAGCGTCTAAAAAATATTTTAAAGCTTCTTCATAACTTGATATTTCATGATAAATATTACCAAGGCGATTATAAATATGTGCAATGGCTTGTTCTTCATTAAGAGATTTTGAAATATCCAGAGACAAAATATAATTTTCAATAGCATTTTTATAATCAGGTATTTCTGTGTATGTTGTTGCAATAGAGCTATAATAAGAAGCGATGTCTTTGCTGTCATTTCTTTTCTGACTCTCCTTTAGCGCTTTATAGAAATACTCCAGGGCTATACCATGTTGATTTTCAGAGCTATATGAAATGGCGAAATTGTTGTAAACATTTGATATTCCTTTAGAGTTCCCAAGTTCTATTCTTATATCAAGACATTTTTGATAGAATTCTAAGGCTAACTCATTTTCATTCTGAAACGAATAAACATTTCCAATTCTATTGTAAGCATCAGAAATCCCTTTTTTATCCTGAACAATATGTGCAAGGTTCAAAGCTTCGTTCGCAAAATAGAGACTACTATCCAGCGAGAATCTCCAGTATTCTTGTGATAATTCATTAAGGATATCTATTTTATGTTTTTCTTCGGTATTTTCTAAAACGTTTAATAAGCTATCAATTACTTTTCTTTCATTCTGTGAATATAATATCGTTGATAGAAAATAAAATGATAGAAACAGAAGTAGTTTTGCTTTGTGCATAATATTATAAAGTCAGTCTTATTAATTTTTCAAGTTATGAAATAATTGCGAAATATAAAAAAACGATGCAAATTATAATAAATTAATCATTTGTTTTAATCTTATTGCTTACCATCTTTTCATCAACTGTACTACGGATAAAACCTGAAGAAAGTTTTGTTATTATAAC
>DAOUTQ010000176.1 GCA_030668615.1 Bacteroidales bacterium
ATTCTCATATAACCATTTTCGCCCCATGAAGTTCCCCATGAGTTTCTTAAAATCCAATAGTCACCATAAGTAGCATCATATCCCCAACCAACTAATGCAATAGCATGGTTTGTTGTTGTATAAGCTCCATTACTACATGAATTATTGCTGTCAGACCATACACCACCAGTATAACCTGAAAATGAAGTAGTAACATAAACAGCTGCATCAACAACTCCATAAGTCATTATTGCAGTTTTAATAGCATCAACATCGCTACTTGCTACTCTGTACCAATCTTCAAATTGAATTTTTGGAGCATTATCTGTTGTAGAAGGACAAGATGTATTACTAGCGTCGGAATAAGGGAAATAAGACTCATCAATAATTCCAATATCAACTAAAGCTTGTAATTCATAATAATCATAGTCAGCACCATTACAACCATCAAAGTGACTGCTGTACGGAGAAATTTCACTTAAGCAAAAAGCAATATAAGCTTCTGAAAAATCAGCAGTATTACTATCATAATTTCCTGTAGCATAATTATATGTGCCTTCTGCTGCAGCTGCAGCTCCAAAAGCATAACATGATCCACAACCACCTTGGTCACGTGCATCACCTATATATGAAGGTCCATTATAGTTTCTCCAGTCAAATTCTGTTGGAAGACTTTTTACTGATGTAAAGTTAGGGTCAACTTTTGCAATTTCCTGAACTGTAGGAACAGTTCTTTCAACCTCAGCAATTAATTCATCACCATTCATTTTCATTAAATCAAGCAAAGGAATTCTTTCTTCAACTCCTTTAGAAGATCTAACACAAATAGCTCTTTCAATAGTATAACCATCAACCTTAACGGTTTCTGTCTCAACTTCAAAACCTAATTGTGCTCCATATGAATATTCAGTAGCTACTTTTCCATTAAAAAAGTCCCAAGCGTTAACCATTCGTCCGTCAGGTAAATGAACGATTCCAACTTCACCGCCTTTAGCAGCAGTTGCTATTTCATATCTGTAACCTAACATTTCTGCATATTTTGCAGAAGGGTTAACGTAACTCTTTTGTGCAAAAGCCGTAAAAGTTACAAGAATAGAAAAGAAAAAGGTAATCAGAGTAAATTTTCTCATAGTTTATAAATTTAATGGGTTAAAATCGTAATAATGTAAAATAAATTATTTATTGATTTTTTTTATATAGACATACAACAACTTCTAACCCATAAAATGCAAATTTCTGAGAAATTTGCATTTTTTATTTGCTGTTTTTATTGTTTTTTGAAAATTATTTATAAATTGCCCTTTAATTAAAAAGGATCTATACGCCTAACAGCCTAATTTTAAAATACTTATGGAGCTAAAGTGCGTTATAGTTGATGACGAACCATTAGCTATTACAATTCTTGAAGGTTTTTTGAAAAAAATACCTTATGTCGAAATCATTGGCAAGTTCGGGAGTGCGCTTCCGGTATACGAATTTCTTAAAACCAATGATGTAGATTTATTATTTTTAGATATTGAAATGCCTGATCTAACTGGAGTTGATTTTGTTAAAAGTTTATCTTCTGCTCCTGCAATTATTTTTACTACTGCTAATAAAAATTATGCTATTGAAGGTTTTGATTTAAATGTTAACGACTATATTTTAAAACCAATTAGTTTCGAGCGATTGTTTAAATCTGTTAATCGTGTTTTTGAAAGCAAAAATAATCCTAAAGACTCCACTGAACCAAGAGATTCAGTTTATCTGAAAGAAAATAAAAAAATGGTAAGAGTATATTTTAAAAACATACTCTACCTTGAAAGCTTAAAAGATTATGTTAGAGTAGTTACAACATGCAAAACTGTAATTACCAAACAACAATTAAGCTATTTTGAAGAAATTCTGCATCCATCAGAATTTATGCGTATACACAGATCGTTTATAATTGCAATAAAAAAGATTGATTCATATAATTTATCAGGAATTGATATTGGAGATCAAGAACTCCCAATAGGAAGAAAATACAAAGAAGAAGTAATTAAAGTATTAGATAATTTAAATAAAGTTGAAAATAATTAGATGGTATTTTACCTTAAAAAGTATACGTTTATAATTTTAATTTTCTTAAGCGCATCCCTATTCAAACATGGATATACTCAGGAAAGAGGACTTATGCTTTCAACATATTACTCTCCTATAGATTATAATGCCGGCAATCAAAACTGGGCTATTACACAAGACCAAAGAGGCATAATGTATTTTGCAAATTCCGTAGGTGTTCTGGAATATGATGGAAATACCTGGAGAAAAATTCCGGTTTCAAATAATTCAAGTGGTCGCAGTCTTGCTATTGATAAAGAAAATACGATTTACGTAGGAGCGTATAATGAGTTTGGATACCTTACTCCTAATGATAACGGTGAGCTTCACTACCAATCTCTCATTCATTTAGTTGATTCATCGTATCTGAACTTTGGTGACGTTTGGAGCATTTATTGTATGCCAGATGGTGTTTTCTTCCTTACGGAAAGTTATTTATTCAAATTTAATAACAATAAAATAACTGTATTAGAAAAAGATAAGGAACGTTTTTATTTAAGTTATAAAATTGAAAACAATCTTTATGTTCAAGAAATTGGAAAAGGCTTGCTTAAATATGAGAATAATGCATTAACTCTTGTTGAAAAAGGTGCTTTCTTTAAGGAAAAGAGGATACATTCTATAATACCTTATGATGACAAACTATTAATATGTACCAGAACGCAAGGACTATATTTATATGATAATTCCGGTAAATCGGCCAAAATAAAATCAATTTCTGATATTTCAAAAAAAGCAAAAAACCTTAATAATTATTTAATAAAGAATGTAATTTATATTGGCATTAAACTTACAGATGATTTATTTGCAATTAGTACAATTACTGGAAATGTTTTAATAGTGGATAAAAACTGGAATGTTATTGATAATATTAACAATGAATCAACAGGAATAATTAATCCCGCCCATTATTTATACTATAAGAAAAATCAGCCCTTATGGCTTGCCCTGGCTAATGGATTATGTAAAGTAGAAGTTTTTTCACCTTTAAGATACTGGAATAACGAAAAAGGTGTTAGTGGAACTATTACTGATGTAGCAAGCATCGATGATATTTTATATATCACAACCGGAACCGGTTTGTATTATACCAAAAGAAAAAAAGACGACATTAATTATTCAGTAAATAGCTTTTCACCAGTTGATGGGCAATTTGAGCAATCATGGAGTTTTCAATATTTTGATTTGCCGGGTTCTGAAAAAACTACTATCTTATCATCTAAGTATAAAACTCTTTTAGCAGCAACCAGCCACGGTCTTTTTCAGATAAAAAAAGATAAATCCATACCTGTTTCTAAGTATCAATCTATTTTTAATATTCATCAGTATGAAAAAGAACCTTCGGAACTATTTCTTGGAATGCAAAATGGGATTGCCAGAATAAGTTATAAGAACGATAAGTGGTATGATCAGGGAATCCAGTTTGGAATAACCAGTATGATAAGGGATATTAATGAAGATTCGCTTGGAAATTTATGGTTTGACGCTCCTTATAAAGGAGTATACCGAGTAAAAAATCCATTGAACCAAAACCCTAACGACCAATTAATTGAGCTTTATGACACCACTCATGGATTACCCGATATAAGATCAACACAAATTGGGAAAGATGAAGAAGGATTGTTCTTTTTAAATGAAGATAATTACTATGTACATGACAGTGTGGAAAATAAGTTTAATCTATATGAATTTCCAGAAGAAGACGATACGGATACAATAGAAAATAACGAACCTGTTGATTCATTGTCGGGTTATAGAATTGCTGATAAAATAATTTCGGGATTATATGTTATTACACAAACTGACTCAGTTCTTTGGTTTAGTACAACAAAAGGCGTATTCAGATTTATAGAAAGCTATTACAAAGACAATTCTGAGATATTACCAACAATAATTCGAAATGTTACATCTGGAGATTCTTCCGTTTATTATGGAACAAATTTTACTAAAACAAATAAATCAGATTCTGTTCAATCAGATTATTTAATTAATCCAAATCCGATTGTTTCACAGGAAACTATATTAGACATTCAAGATAATTCACTTACATTTTATTACGCCTCTCCTTTTTATGAAGAAGAATCAAAAACAGTTTTTAGTTATTTCTTAGAAGGTTATGATAAAGATTGGTCTGAATGGAGTACAGAAACGAAAAAAGAATTTACTTATTTAAAAGAAGGAGACTATACTTTTAAAGTTAAAGCGAAGAACATATATCAGATAATAAGTACTCCGGCTGAATTCAAATTTAAGATTCTTCCTCCCTGGTATAGATCATTCGCAGCAATATTAGGATATATCTTTTTAGGGATAATTTTAATTATTGTAATAGTAAGACTTTACACTTACCGCTTAATTAAAGAAAAAGACAAGCTTGAAAAAATTGTGATAGAACGTACCCAGGAAATTCTAATGCAAAAAGAAGAAATCCTTGTTCAAGCGGAACATTTGAAAGATGCAAATGAAGGAATTACTGCAAAAAACGAAGAGCTTGAAAAACAAAAATGGGAAATTACAAATCAGGCCATTAAACTTCGAAAAGCCAATATTGAACTAATAAAGCTTTCAAAAATTGCAAGTGAAACAGACAATGCCATTGCTATTTTCGATGAAGAAGGAAGCATGGAGTGGGTTAACGAAGGATTTGTAAGAATGTATGGATATACTTACGAACAGTATTCAAAAGAAAAGAACACTAACATTATCAGTGGAAGCGACAACCCAAATATCCAAGAAGCTGTAAAATCATGTCTTAATGATAAAAAAACCGTTGTTTATGAGTTTAAAACCAAGACTCGTGATGGCAAAGAAATATGGGCTCAAACAACACTTACACACGTAACGGATAAGAAAAAGAATACTATATATTTAATTGCCATCGATTCTGATATTACAAAATTAAAACAAGCCGAGAGGGAAATCTTAATACAACACAAAGAAATTGAAGAACAGCGAGATAAATTGGAGATAAGCAATGCAACAAAAAATAAATTTTTCAGAATTATTGCTCATGATCTTCGAAATCCGATTAGCACACTTGCCGGATCAACAAATCTGATTTTTAATGATTTTGACGAATACAATAAAGAGCAAACCAAAGGTTTTATTGGAGAATTAAATAGATTGTCGCTAACCACTTTTAATCTTCTTGAAAACCTACTTGACTGGTCTTCAACACAAACAGGAGATATTGACTTTTCTCCTAAGCCTGTTGATCTTGAATTAATTATAAATGAAAATATTGAGCTAATTACCAGAAATGTTAACAGTAAGAATATTAGCTTAATAACAAATATTAAAAACAATACAATTGCTTTTGCCGATGAAAACATGATTAAAACGGTTCTTAGAAATTTATTATCGAACGCAGTTAAATTTACTCCAGAAAATGGAGAAATTGAAATAGCAGCAATGGCAAATAAAGAAACAATTAACTGTTCTGTTAAAGATTCAGGAATAGGAATTAGCAAAGAAGATCAGAAAAAATTATTCCGTTTAGATACGCATCACACAACACTTGGCTTATCGAATGAAAAAGGTTCAGGTCTGGGTTTAATATTATGTAAAGAATTTATAGAAAAAAATGGCGGTGAAATTAAAGTAACAAGCGAACCTAAAAAAGGAACCACAATTGCATTTACTCTTAAGAAACACACAACTTAAAAACTTCTTTCCAGCTTTTAACATTAATTAACTTCTGCAAAGCAATTTTTTACTCCTTACGAAGTATTAATAATAACTACTCATTACTATGTTTGTTGGCAGGGTTCAGGGTTCTTCAATAATTAACTTTCCGAATTAGCATATCCGTAACAATAAATTCTTCACCTGACCCACTAACAAACAAAAGTTAAATACACAAAGTAGATTAGCATTTAGAATTGCCATAAGAAAATATAAACAACCCTTATAATTTTACTTTTTAACATTTATTAACTCCTGTAAAACAATTTAATACGACATTTCGAGTATTTATTTGTACTAACCAATACTCTTAAAAAATGTCAGAAAAAACAACTTCACGCTTTCAGTTTAAAAATTCAATTACTGTAAAATTTATAATTATAGGATTAATGATTCTTGCTCTTCTTATTCCGGCCGGAATGATTAAAAATTTAGTTTACGAAAGGAGTTCG
>DAOUTQ010000061.1 GCA_030668615.1 Bacteroidales bacterium
CCATGCATCTCTCCTTCCGTATGATGTTCCTGTTTTCCATCCTATTTTTGGCATATGCTGACTATTAGCCCAATCCAATGGAAGATCTGGTCGAGTAAGTTGTGTTAAAATTTCTGTAATCATAAATGTTGATTCCTTCGATAGAAGTCTATATTCTGTTGAAGATTTTGATTCTGTTATAAACTCTGGCTTTTGATATATACCTTCATTGGCAAAAGCAGAAAACATGGATGTTAATTCTTCGAGACTTGTTCCGCAACCACCTAAAACCATCGACAATCCTAAATTATATTTATCCTTCTTAATTTGATTAAAGTTGATATCTATTAACTTTTCAATAAGTATTTGTGATTCTAAATCCGCTAAGACTTTTACAGCCGGTACATTCAAAGAATTTGAAAGTGCAAATTCAATACTTACATTTCCATAAAACTCACCATCATAGTTTTCGGGTTCATATCCTGCCAGACTTAAAGGAACATCACTTATTGTTGATTTTGGTGTTATCAAACCCTTATCCATTGCAATTCCGTACAACAGTGGTTTTAAAGTACTTCCGGGCGACCTAACCGCAACTATTCCATCAACTTGTCCTCCATCTTCTTCGTTAAAAAAATCTGCTGATCCAATGTAAGCTTTTACTTCTCGTGTTTCATTTTCTATTACCAGACAAAGTGCATTTTTTATATTCTGAAAATACAATCCTTGACTATAATTCTTTACAATTGCTTCAATTTTTTTCTGCATCTCAAAATCAATGCTCGAATAAATAATTTTTTTCCCGGGATATTGATTTTTCAATCTATATGATATGTGTGGAGCAATTTTAGGCACTTCTCTTCGATATGCTTTTAAAGGCTCTTCAATGGCATCATCAATATCTTTGTCCTTAAACAATTTATTTTCCTTGTATCTTTTAAGCCACAAGTTTCGCTCAATTTTTATAAACTCATTATTTTTACCCAATCGAAGCGAAACTGGTCTATTTGGAATAATTGATAATGCAGCTATTTCTCCAATACTCAAATGATTCGGCAATTTTCCAAAAAATATTATCGATGCAGATTTAACACCTTCTATATTGCTTCCGTATGGAACCAGATTTAAATAAAGTTGTAGTATTTCATCTTTAGTATAATGCCATTCCAATTGAGTGGCTCTAAACATTTCCTTTATTTTATTACCGTATGTTCTTGATTTTGGATTAATTAGCCGAGCAACCTGCATTGTAATTGTCGATGCACCTGAAGTTCTTTTACCTGATTTTATATTATTAAATACTGCTCTAATTATTGCTATTGGATTAATTCCATAATGATAATAGAAATATTTATCTTCTTTAAAAATAATAGCCTTTTTAAGTTCAGGAGTAATTTCTTCAAGCTCTGTATACATTCTCCATTTATCATCATAAGATAAAAAACCATGTATTAAGGTAGTATCCTGAGAATAAATAATTGTTGAATAATCGATCTTTAATTTTACCGGATACAAAACATCAAGCAAAAGAAATAATATAAACAGTGAGAATAAAACAAGAGTAGTATACTTTAACTTTAGAGGTATCTTCTTAAAGAATTTAATTTTTTTTTTATACATAAAAATATCATCAATTAATCTGTAATAATATCATTTCTTTTTGCTCCGAATAAAAGTAATCACTTTTTGTATTTTTTATGATACATAACTCATATTAAATCCTTTTTTATAAAACTTTTTTATTAGCTTTATTAACAATTTTTATATTCCGAGGGGATCATTTATAAAAAGAGTATTAATTTAAGTAGTAAAAAATAATTTCAGTCAATCATCAATAAAATCAATCCAATGAAAACAAAACTTTTCACCATTCTTGTTCTCGTTTTAGCACTTACTTTTTCGTGCTCAAAACAAAATAACACAGTTAAAGTAGTTGAAAAAAACTTTGCTGAAGAAATCACAATCACAAACAGTCTTAATTTTACATTCAACAAAGACTTAGTTCCTGATTCACTTGTAAACATTTGGATTGATGATGAACTACTAAAAATCAAACCACATACTGATGGGAAATTTATGTGGACTGCTAAAGACAAAATGGTGTTTGTACCTGCAAGTGGGTTTAAACCAGCTACCGATTTTACATGTGAAATTAGTTCAAAAGTTCTTAAGTATAATTCAGATTTAAAACTTGATAATGATAAACTATTTAATTTTCACACACCCTATTTAAAGGTTTCGAATGTAAAAACAAATTGGTCGATGCCATCAACTGTAGGAGAATCACCACAAGTAAAAGTTGATATTGAATTTAATCAGTCAGTTACCCCACAGCAAGTTGCTGAACAATTAAATATTTCAATTGAAGATGAAACTATTGGCTTTGATTTAGTTTCAAATGAAATATCAAGAAATGTAAGCTTTATTATCTCTGATATCGAAAATGAAGATAAAGATTTAGATGCTAAGATTACTATTAAAAAAGGTCTTGGAGCTTACAATGGAAGTGTTAATACAGCTGAAGATTTCGAAGAAGAATTTCTTATTCCATCACCTTTTAAACTGCTTATAAATGAAGTTCAAGCCAATCATGATGGTACTGATGGAACAATAACTGTTTACACTACACAAGAAGTTAATACAAAAGATATTAAGAAATTCATAACACTTGAGCCATCATTAAAATATACAGTTGAAGCTTATCCAAGTTATTTTGTAATCAAGAGTAGTTCATTTAGTATGAATAATAAGTATGATTTAACTATTAAAGAAGGATTACTTGGTAAATTAGGTGGAAAATTGAAACATGAATATACACAACCATTATCGTTTGGTGAATTAAAACCAAACATTCAATTTGTAAATAAAAAAGAATTTTATGTTTCAGGAAATGGCGATAGAAATATTGAAGCTGCAATTGTTAATGTGCCTAAAGTAAAAATAAAGATTACCAAGATATACGAGAATAACATTGTTTCGTATATTAAGAATTACAATTTCCGAAGCCATAACAATGGTTACGATGATTATTACTATGATTATTACAGGAATGATAATAGCAATTTAGGTGATGTTATTTATGAAGAAGAGATTGAAACCAAAACACTTCCAAGAAACGGAAATCATCAATTATTAAAATTAGATTTTGAAGATAAACTTGCAGAATATAATGGGATTTACGTAATTGAAATTTCATCTCCCGATAATTATTACTTAAAGGATAAAAAATTAATTTCAATTTCTGATATTGGATTAATTGTAAAGGAAGGCGAAAATTCTATTTCTGTTTTTGCAAATTCCATTAAAACTGCAGAACCACTATCTGATGTTGAAATAAAATTTATAGGAAGTAACAATCAGGTAAATTCTACATTAAAAACAAATGCAGAAGGAATTGCAACTTATGAATTTTCTGAATTAAAAGCTCCTGGTTTTAAAACTAATCTAATTACAGTTCAGCGCAACAACGATTTTAATTTTATTCCACTAAGAAATACTAAAGTTGCAACCTCACGTTTCGATGTTGGCGGTAATCGTAAAAATCCGTCAGGTTTAGAAACCTTTATTTATGGTGATAGAGATATTTATCGTCCGGGAGAAACCATGAATATTTCGGCCATAATTAGAGATTACGAGTGGAAAACTCCGGGTGAATTACCCGTAATTTTAAAAGTGATAACTCCAAATGGAAAAACACTTAAAACTGTTCGTAAGATTTTGAATAAGAATGGAGCTTTCGAATCTCAAATAAAACTTCAATCAACTGCAAGTACTGGATCATATTCGGTAAATATTTTCACATCGACCAATGTTCTTATTGGCTCGAAACGAATTAAGGTTGAAGAGTTTATGCCAGATAGAATTAAAGTCAAAGTTAATCTTGATAAAGAAGAATATAAGCCTGGCGAGAATATTAATATGAGTTTTGAAGCAGTTAATTTCTTTGGTCCTCCTGCTGCAAATAGAAATTATCAAATTGAATTATCGACTAAACGTAAATATTTCTATCCAAAAGAAAATCGTGGGTACAATTACCATATTGAAGGAGCAGAAAAATATTTCGAGCGTAAATATTGGGAAGGTGAAACGGATGATGCTGGACAAGGTGAACAGGATTATCAAATTCCAACCAGTTATAAAAACATGGGAGTTCTACAATCCGATATTTACACAACGGTTTTCGATGAAACAGGACGACCTGTTAACCGATTAAACAATGTTAACATTTATACTCAAGATGTATTTTTAGGAATAAAATATCAGGGTTATTATACTAAAACAGGACAACCTGTAAAAATTGATTTAATTGCTGTTGATAAAAACGGTAAAGCTTTAGATGAATATAAAGCAAAAGTTAAATTGATAAAATACGAGTACAAAACTGTTCTTTCAAAATCAGGAAGTTACTTTAGATATCGCTCTGAAAAGATTGAGAAAACGCTTGATTTAAAAGCAATCACATTAAAAGGAACAAGTTCTACTTATAGCTTTATTCCAGAGCTTTCTGGAAATTATGAATTACGAATTTCTATTCCTGGAGCTCAAACATATGTGAAAAGGAATATTTATGCTTATGGTTGGGGAAGTACAACATATAGTTCTTTTAAAGTTGATAACGAAGGTCAGATAGATATTCAATTAGACAAAGAAAAATATGTTGTTGGCGAAAAAGCAAATGTAATATTAAAAGCTCCTTTCTCTGGAAAGATGCTCGTTACTGTTGAAACAAACAAAGTTCTTAAACACTTTTATGTAAATACAGATAAACGCGCAGCTTCCTTTGAACTGGATATTACGGATGAGCATATTCCAAACGTTTACATTACTGCAACATTATTCCGACCACACGAAAAATCGGATATGCCTTTAACTGTTGCACATGGATTTGCTCCGGTTATTGTTGAAAATCCAGATAATGAAATTCCAATTACAATTTCGGCAGTTGAAAAATCAGAGTCGAATAAAAAGCAAATAATTAAAGTTAAAGCTAAACCAAATAGTGCACTAACTATTGCTGTTGTTGACGAAGGAATATTACAAGTAACTGGATATCAAACTCCAAATCCTTACGATTTCTTTTATAGAAGAAGGGCTTTGGAAGTAAATACATATGATATTTATCCATTTATCTTCCCTGAGTTAGAAATGATGAAGAGCCATACAGGTGGTGGTGGCCCAGCTGGAGCCAAACGTTTAAATCCATTGCAAAACAAACGTGTTAAACTGGTATCGTTCTGGAGTGGTATAATTGAAACTAACTCAAAAGGTGAAGTCGAATATGAAATTGATATTCCACAGTTCTCGGGTGATTTACGTATTATGGCTGTAAATTATTCTGATAATAAATTTGGTTCTGCATATACCAATATGAAGGTTGCCGATCCAATAGTTGTCAGCACAGCTTTACCAAGATTCTTTAGTCCAAAAGATAGCGTTGAAGTACCAGTTATTTTGACAAATACAACAGAGAAAACTGCAAAATGCAAGGTAAATATCGAAATTAAAGGTCCAATTGAAGTTATTGGTAAAAAATCAATTACTTTAAATATTGAGCCTAACAGCGAAGGTGAAGCTTTATTTAAAGTTTATGCTCAACCTAAAATTGGAGAAGCAAAAATTACTATTAACGTTGATGCTTTAAATAAGAAATTTATTAATGAAACAGATATTACTGTGCGTCCTGCTTCACCGTTGCAAAAACGTTTTGACTCAGGGGTAGTTCAAGCAGGAAAATCTGCAAAAATTGAAATGAACGCCGATGACTTTATCAAATCAAGCATTGATAATAAGTTAATTGTAAGTAACAATCCACTTATACAGTTTACTAACAGCTTAGATTATTTGGTTCGTTATCCATACGGTTGTGTTGAACAAACTGTATCAACAGCATTCCCACAATTGTATTTCAGTGAATTGATCAATATAACATTTAAAGAAAAAAGAGCCAAGAACGATGCTGCACAGAATGTACAATATGCATTAGATAAAATCAAATTAATGCAGTTGTATAACGGTGGATTAACTTACTGGCCTGGTCATGGCACAGAAAGTTGGTGGGGTTCTGTTTATGCGGCTCATTTTGCTTTGGAAGCTCAAAAAGCGGGTTACGATGTTGATCAATCTTTCTTAGATCATTTGTTTAAATATCTTAAGATGAGACTTCGTAAAAAGGAATTTATCACGTATTACTATAACTCAACAAGCAAACGTGAAATTGCCCCAAAAGAAGTAGCTTATTCATTATATGTTTTGGCTTTAGCTGGTGAAAAACCAATCTCAACAATGAACTACTATAAAGCAAGACCTGAACAGTTAAGCCTTGATGGCAGATATATGCTTGCAGCAGCTTATGCTTTAACTGGCGATACGAAGAAATATAAAGAAATACTTCCAAATGCATTTGAAGGCGAAAAATCAAACACTTCTTTTGGCGGAAGTTTTTATTCATACATAAGAGATGAAGCTATTGCTTTAAACACTTTACTTGAAGTAGATCCAACCAATAGTCAAATTGGAGTTATGTCAAAACACATATCTGATTATTTAAAAAACAGACGCTATTTAAATACTCAGGAACGTTCGTTTAGTTTTCTTGCAATGGGAAAAATAGCCAAAATAGCAAGTGAAAGCGATATTACAGGAACAATTAAATCTAATGGTAAAAAGGTTGGTACATGTAATAACAATACAATTACATTACTTACAAATGAATTAAATGGTACCAATATCGAAATTGAAACTGAAGGAACCGGACAGTTGTATTATTTCTGGGAAACAGAAGGAATAAGTGCAAGTGGTAAATATCTCGAAGAAGATAATTATATAAAAATCCGCAAGAACTTCTATAACAGATACGGTCAAAGAATTACCGGCAACACATTTAAGCAGAATGATTTAGTTTTAGTTGAGTTAGAAATTCAAGGCTTAACAAGTACCTATGTTGAAAATGTTGTAATCTCAGATATTTTACCTGCTGGATTTGAAATAGAAAATCCACGAATTACAAGCTTACCACCAGGTATGTCGTGGCCGCATAACAGATCAAACCCTGACTATCAAGATATTCGTGATGATAGAATTAACTTATTTGTTAATGTAAGAGGAAAATCTAACCATAGTAAACCGGCATATTATTATTATCTGGTTCGTGCAGTATCTCGTGGAACTTTCCAAATGGGACCAGTTGGGGCCGATGCAATGTATAATGGAGAATATCATTCGTACAGTGGCGGAGGAATTATAAAAGTAATAAAGAAATAATATATCTGTAATATTTAAGCAAAAAAAAGCGCAACCAAAATGGTTGCGCTTTCTCTTTATAACTAATATATTTTATTTTAATCCACGTTTTTCAAGTAATGCATCGATAGTTGGCTCTGAGCCTCTAAATTTGAGATATTGCTCCATACCATCTCCCATACCATTTTCAGCTAAACAATACTTTCTGAACTTTGCTGCTAATTCCTGATTATACAAATCACCGCTTTCTTTAAAAGCATTAAATGCATCTGAATCCAATTGTTCTGCCCATAAATAAACATAATAACCAGCTGAATAACCACCAGCGAAAATATGAGAAAAATAAGTACTACGATATCTTGGGATAATTTCATCTATTAAACCAATATCATTCATTGCATCTGCTTCAAACTTATTTACATCAATATTTTCTGTGTTACTAATTGTATGCCAGTCTAAGTCTAATAAAGAAGCTGCAACATACTCCGCAGTAGCAAATCCCTGATTAAAATGTCCGCTCTTCTTAATTTTTTCAATTAGTTCATCAGGAATTGCTTCTCCTGTTTCATAGTGCTTTGCATAAGCTTTTAAAACTTCTGGTTCAGCTGCCCAATGCTCCATTATTTGTGATGGAAGTTCAACGTAATCTCTTGGAACATCACGAGAAGTTCTTTTGTAATGTCCATCAGCAAAGAAATTATGCAGTGCATGTCCAAACTCATGAAAGAATGTAGATGTTTCATCGAAAGTTAATAGTGCAGGTTGATCACCTGTTGGGCGTGTAAAATTGGTTACAATATAAACAACAGGATATACTTTTTCACCATCCTTATATGATCCACTTCTAATTGCACCACACCATGCTCCTCCTCTTTTACCAGGACGTGGGTAACTATCAATTAAAAGAATTGCTAGATGTGATCCATCTGCTTCTTTTACTTCATATGCTTTTACCTCTTCATGATAAACCGGAATATCTGTTCTTTCTTCAAACTGTAATCCGTAAAGTTGATTAGAAACATAAAAGATTCCTTCACGCACATTGTCCAATGAAAAATATGGTTTGAGTTCTTCCTCGTCTAAATCGAATTTTTGTTTACGTAATTTCTCTGAATAATACCACCAATCCCATGATTGTAATTTGAAAGATCCCCCTTCGTCGTCAATCATCTGCTGCATCTCGTCACGTTCATTTTTTGCAACTTCTATTGCAGGATCCCAAACTTGTTGTAGAAAGTCATAAACATTTTCAGGAGTTTTAGCCATATTATTATCAATCACATATTCAGCATAATTACCATAACCTAATAACTTAGCTCTTTGATCACGCAATTTTGCCATTTCAGCAACTATATCCTTATTATCATTCTCATTATTATTATCACCTCTATGATAATAAGCTTTATATATTTTCTCTCTCAGTTCTCTTTTTGGAGAATAAGTTAAAAATGGTATCCAGCTTGGCTTATTTAATGTAAATACCCATTTACCTTCCATATCGTTTTGTTTTGCTGCTTCAGCAGCACCAAAAATAACACCTTCAGGTAAACCCTCAACATCTTCTTTGTTTTCTATAATCAACTTAAAATCATTTGTTTCCGCTAACAGATTCTCTCCAAATTCAAGAGAAAGCATAGATAATTTCGTATTAATTTTTTTAAGTTCTTCTCTTTTTTCTTCAGGAAGAGCAGCCCCATTTCTTTCAAAATCGCGGTAATATTTTTCCACTACACGTAATTGCTCTTTATCTAAATCTTCATTTTCTCTGTTTTCATAAACAGTTTTTATCTTTTGAAAAAGATCCTGATTAAGACTTATTTCATTTCTATAAGCCGACATCATTGGATTTAATTCTCTTGCTATTTTCTGCAATGTAGGATTTGTGTTAGCACTGTTTAAAGAATAAAAAACAACTGCTCTTTGCAAAATCTCTCCTCCTTTATCTAAAGGAATAATGGTATTTTCAAACCTTGGTTCTTCTTCGTTATTTATTATTGCATTTATTATTGATTTCGACTCTTCTATTCCGGCCTCAAACGCAGGAATAAAATGTGTTGTGTCAATAATATCGTAAGGTGGAACCTGAAAAGGTGTATCAAATTCAACTAAAAAAGGGTTTTCAGCAACAGTCTTTTTATCTTGACTGATACAAGTATAAATTACCATGCTAATTAAGATTAGAATTAATGCTGATTTTTTCATAAGTAATGTTTTAATATTAATAAATCTATAATTTGTTTTATTTTAATAATTTGATTCGCCAATTTACAAAAATATTTGACTAATTAAATTCATAGTAGTTTAATTTAATCAGAACACTAAAAAAATGTCAAGTTTAAAAATCTTTTATATTTCGCAAATGGGTTGGTCTAAATTACAATAATTTACAATCTTTAATAAAACTCAAATAAGTTTTTGAAATAATGCTTTTAATCTAACAATTGTTAATTTCTTTTATATCATTTTTTTAACAAATTATTTACATCGAAATATTAAAAGAGTTAAATTTGAGTAAGAAATTAAAACCTAATTATTATGGAACCATTCTCAATTAGCTTAAGCGAGATGACTGATAAAGGGTCTCGTTACAAACGTTTGCTCATTATTCTTGCCATCTCATTTTTAGCAACATCACTTGCAGCTTATTTTTTATTTTTCAAAGGAAACAATTCCAATATATGGATTTTTCTGGGATGGGGTATATATTTTCTTTTGTATATTTATTTCGGCTTTGTTGGATATAACACTGAAATGTTCATAAATGGGGACAATTTTGCTCTTGAATATCAATTTGGGTTTTTTAGTAAAGTTCCTGATAAAATAATATGGGAGACTGTAACAAAAGTAAAATTAGGATTTACGTATATAGCTTTTTTTAAAAGAACTGGCAAAAGAAAAGTTATAAAGATTGGTTGGCTTCCCTATTCAAAGGTTAAAGAAATTAAGAATATGGTAGATTCTATTTGCAAAGAGAAAAATATTGAAGTTGTAGTTGCTGAATACCACAAGGAACAAGAGCTTGAAGACGAAAAATAGTTTTCAATTATTATCTTTTTATTAGAAGTAAAATATGTATATAAAAAAACATCCCGGCCCCCCGGGATGCTAACACTCTAATTTATTAACCTTGCTATTATGATGAAGTGAAATAATAGCCACATTTATTCAATGCAAATATATGACATAATTTAATACGAAAGGTTTAAAATCAATTAAAAAAAAGTCTAATATGAGGATTTTTAATACTTTTTAACATTTAAAAAGAAAAAATCACCCTTTTATTAATATCCAATTACCCAAAGAACTTTTTGTTCTTCAATACATTTATTAGCTATTTCAATTAGTCCTTTGTTAACAACTATTAATTTATTTAAGTAGAAGCTCCAATTCTCTTTCCATTTACTATCTTCTACTGTAAGTTCATCAACAAATTCCTGTCCTAAAAAAACCTGATTTAAATGACTTTCAAAATCTTCATAGCTTTTTATACTCTCAAAAGCTTCCAATTTATTATTGAGTTCATTTCGTAAAGGAACTATTTTACGAGAATTATATTTTGTCGCACCAAAAAATTCATACAATTTATTTGCATTTTCAAAACAATTTGCAAACAAATTAAATACTTCACTCTCAATGTATTTTGATTCGGAATCGCCTTTTATATAATTTTCATTATCGCCAGTTGTATTTATTTCGACAATGTTCAAATATTCGGAACTAAATAATTCAATTCTCATATCACATAAGGTATTTACTCATTAACGTGCTTCTAAATTTATTAATTATATTGGATAACAACAAAATTAATTTTAAACAAATATTAAACATTAAACATTTCAACTTATTATCTTTATCGGAAATTACATTTTATATGACAGGAACTTTAATAAATGTAGGCGCAATAATAATTGGAAGCATTATTGGTATTGGACTAAATACAAGACTTCCAGAAAGGTTTATTAAGATAGTTTTTCAATCAATAGGTTTGTTTACACTATTTATTGGAGTTTTTATGGCTATGAAAACAAACAATATGTTTTTAATGGTAATAAGCATTGTAAGTGGAAGTATTATTGGAGAGTGGATTAACATTGATAAGTATATTAATCACTTTGGAAATAATTTGAAACATAAATTTAAATCAGATAATTCGAGATTTTCAGAAGGACTCGTAACTGCATTTCTTTTATTTTGTATGGGTTCTGTTACGATTTTAGGAGCCATTGAAGAAGGACTGGGTAGTGAACCTAATTTACTTTTAGCAAAATCAGTTTTAGATGGTGTTTCATCAATTGCTTTAGCAGCTGCACTCGGTTATGGAGTAGCTTTTTCGGTTATTCCATTATTAATTTATCAAGGAGGTTTAACATTGCTGGCAACTCATTTTGGCAATTATTTTTCAGAAAATATTATTAATGAACTTACAGGAGTTGGAGGGCTAATGCTAATAGGTTTAAGTTTAAATATTCTTGAAATTAAAAAACTAAAAATACTAAATATGATTCCTTCATTAGTAATAATAGTTATATTGGTATATCTTTTTGGTTAAATGAATCAAACTAATAATATACAAAGTAAGTTAAGCTTACTATTTGAAGAATGGTGTGGGCTGGTTCCTGAGAAAATTCTTGAGCTTCCGCAATCAGGTTCAAATCGGAAATATTATCGAATACAGATAAAAAATACCTCTGCAATTGGAGTATTTAATTCAGATTATAAAGAAAATATCGCTTTTATCAATTTCACAAAACAATTCTTAGAATCAAGAATTAATGTACCGGAAATTTATTCAGAGAATCTCGAAGAAAACATCTATCTTATTCAGGATTTAGGAAATATACAGTTGTTATCATGGTTATTCTCAAATAGAACCGCAGATAGTTTTTCGCCAAAAGCTATTGATATATACAAAAAAGTAATTCAGGAATTAGTACGAATACAAATTGTTGCAGGACGCAATTTCGACTATTCTAAATGTTATCCTTATACTGAATTCGATGAAAAAGCTATACAGTTCGATTTAAATTATTTTCGATTAAACTACGTGGATGCGCTGAAGCTTAATTATAATGGAAGTAAGCTTAAGTCGGATTTTGATCAATTCTCTAAATATCTTTTAAAAGCTGACAATAACTATTTTATGTTTCGTGATTTTCAATCGCGCAATATAATGATGGTAAACGAAACACCTTTCTTTATTGATTACCAAGGAGGACGGAAAGGAGCTTTACAGTATGATTTAGCATCTCTGTTATTCCAGGCAAAAGCTCAGATTCCTGAAAATGTTAAATTAATTCTACTTGAGCATTATATAAAAACAGCATCCTTATTTATTCCTATTAATAAAGATGAGTTTATTGAGTTTTATTATGCATATGCCTTAATAAGAGTATTGCAAACCTTAGGAGCATATGGTTTACGTGGTCTTATTGAAAATAAAAGTCATTTTATTGAAAGTATTCCTATGGCAATAAGCAATTTAGCGTATTTAAAAGATAAAGTAAACGTACTAAATGAACTTAATGAGTTAAGACAAATTATTGATCAAATTATAAATACAGAAATAAAAACTAATGGATAATAATTTAACAGTTAGCATAAATAGTTTTTCATATAAAAGAGCTTTACCCGAAGATGACTCAGGAAATGGAGGTGGATTTATTTTCGACTGTAGAGCAATACATAATCCTGGCAGATATGAGCAGTATAAAAAACTAACAGGAAAGGATAAAGAAGTAATTCAGTTTCTTAAAAACGAACCTGAAATGCAAGAATTTTTAAACCATATTTTTGCAATAGCTGATCAATCTGTTGGTAAATATATTGAAAGACAATTTTCACATTTGATGATCAGCTTTGGTTGTACAGGAGGTCAGCATCGATCAGTATATTGTGCTGAGAATCTTGCAACATACCTGAAAGAAAAATATAATATCAATATTATTATTCATCATATTGAGCAGGAAATACTAAAAAATAAACGCTAATGAAAGCCATGATTTTTGCAGCAGGCAAAGGAACTCGCCTTAAGCCGTTAACAGATAATACACCAAAAGCTTTGGTTAAAGTTAATGGTACACCTATGCTCGAAATCATAATTAAAAAACTTATAAAATCAGGAGTATGCGAAATTATAATAAACGTTCATTACCTTGCAGATCAAATAATTGACTTTCTAAAACTGAATAATAATTTTGGTATTAGAATTGAAATCTCACACGAAAAAGAAGAATTGTTGGATACCGGAGGAGGTTTAAAAAAAGCTGCATGGTTTTTCGATGACAATGAACCATTGGTTCTGCATAATGTTGATGTAATTAGCAACATTGATTTAAAAGGAATGATTGACTTTCACAATAAAAATAAAGCACTTGCAACTCTGGCTGTAAGGGAACGAAAATCCAGCAGGTATTTTCTTTTTAACAATGCAAATGAATTATGTGGCTGGGAAAACATAAATTCTTTAGAAAGAATAATTTCAAGATCTGTAGAAAATTTAAACCAGTTTGCTTTTAGCGGAATTCATATTATTAATCCCGAGATTTTTAGTCACCTTCAAAATGAAGGTTCATTTTCAATTGTACCTTTTTATATTGAGCTCTCTAAAAAATTTCCAATTATGGCATTTCAGCACGATAAAGATTTTTGGTTTGATATTGGCAAACCGGAAAATTTAAATGCCGCAGAAGCGTTTTTAATTCAGAATGATATTTTATAATTCATTATTCGTTAATAAATTTGTTTTTTAAATTGAACATCGAAACAATTTTATTGTACTATCTTATTAATGAAAGAAAATAAAAAATAATTACAAATATTATTTTTATGAGTTACAGTAATGATTTTAGAAAAGATGCCATAAATGACCCATTTGACAACCTAAGGCAGCCTTTTCTTAGATTTTTAAAAATAGAATCTTCGGGAGGTATTTTATTAATTATTGCTACTCTTCTCGCGTTAATTCTAGCAAATTCAGGATGGGCAAATTATTATGAATCATTTTGGAAACAAGATTTTACAATTGGTGCAGAGTTTTTCAAATTAACAAAACCAATTCTTTTCTGGATCGACGATGGTTTAATGGCCATTTTCTTTTTCCTTGTTGGTCTTGAGATAAAAAGAGAACTTATTGCTGGAGAACTTTCTTCTCCAAAAAAAGCAGCTTTACCAATTATTGCAGCTATTGGAGGAATGGTTGTTCCTGCTATTCTGTTTTTTATTTTAAACAGAGACGGACAAGGATTGGAAGGCTGGGGAATTCCTATGGCTACAGATATAGCTTTTTCTTTAGGAATATTAAGCTTATTAGGAAAAAGAGTTCCCTTGACTTTAAAAGTATTTCTTGTGGCCTTTGCAATTGTTGATGATATAGGTGCTATTCTTGTTATTGCTTTATTCTATAGCTCACAGATCCATTGGAGCCTGCTATTTATTGCTTTGGGATTACTCGTCGTTCTTTTTCTCTTTAATAAATTTAATATAAGATATATTCCATTTTATATGATTATTGGTTGGGTTATTTGGTATTTATTTTTAAAAGCTGGCATTCATCCAACTATTGCAGGTGTATTAATTGCATTTTCCATACCTACCAACCGAAAAATTAAATTGAAAGATTTTACTTTCAGAATGAATAAGCATCTTGATGACTTTTGCGATGAACCTTACGAACGGTCAATTACTCTAAATCATAAGCAATTAGCATCAATAGACAATATGCAATCACAAATTGATAAAGTACAAAGTCCTTTACAGCAATTAGAGCATAATTTGCATGGATTTGTTACCTTTTTTGTAATGCCTCTTTTTGCGTTTGCCAATGCCGGAGTTGTTTTGACCGGAGTAGGCTTAGCATCTTTCAGTACCTTAACATTAAGTATTAGTGGCAGTTTGGTATTTGGAAAAATTGCGGGAATATTTCTATTTTCTTATTTAGCAGTAAAGTTAGGTTTGTCGGCGTTGCCTAATAATATTAACTGGAAGCATATTATTGGTGCCGGAATGTTAGGAGGTGTTGGATTTACTATGTCATTATTCATTAGTAATTTAGCTTATGAAAGTATAATACTTATAAATCAAGCGAAGTTGGGTATACTAATTGGATCGCTTGTAGCAGCTGCTCTGGGATTTTTTTATTTGAAATATGTTTTAAAGAAAGAATCTGTTTAATAAACTATATTATGTAATCTTAGAAAAAAAATATCAAATTTTTAATAATGCTTGATTTTCAATATCTTTATTGAATTATTACATTAAAAATGACAAACACTCTATTATCCCAAGGTTTTAATTTTAACATTTCAATTGAATTTTTAATTATAGTTCTCTTGTTTGCTTATATAATTTATCTCCAATTACAGCTCTCTAAAAAAAACTTCTTAATTCGATCTTATCTTGACCAGTTTGGTAAACAAAAAAGTAAGTTAGCAAAAACAGATATCATTCGGTTTCTAGAGAATCTTAAAAATCCTGGTTATTCTGGTGTAGTTACAAAAGATAAACTTTTAGATAATAAATTTAGTAATTTCTTATTCGAGAATGATACCGAGATAAAACTATTCTTGCATTATACTGCAAAAGAGAATGTTGCTAAAACAATTATTAAAGAAGGATTTAAATTTGTTAATTCATTTTACAAAACTGCCGAATACATTTATAATGATGAACTGTACTTAATTCATAGACACCATGAGCATAAGCAATATGGCGATTATGTAATTGTTATTTGTATATCCAAAGATAAATACAATAGTTATTCTGAAGAATTAGCGCGACTCAGAGCTAAAAACATTGCGGTTGAACAAATCTTAACCGAATCACCTCCTATTATTGATGAAAACTCCGATGAAGTTTATATACTTCCAAATCAATTTATAAAAGGATACTTTAATTATATTGAGGGTACAATTGTCGAAAATCCTGATTTTGATATTAATTACCATTCAGAAACTTTCAACAAAAATTTAAAGAAAGTTGAAGCTCAAATGAAATAGTATTTCTGAAAAATTATTATTTTGAAATCTCTTTACCTAAATTAAAACATTCTCTTAAAACATTCTGGTTTTTTTTAAAATCTCCTTCTGCAAGATTTTCATTCAGCATCAGTTTTGGATAAAGTTCTTTAAGTTCTTCTTCCGTTTTTTGTACTTGTTTAATTACAGCTAACCTAGTTGCTTTAATTACATGTAATCTGTTTCTCTCTCCCAAAACTTCTTTCATGTATTCAAACAAATCAATTACTGGCTGTGCATCAGAGTCATCGGAGGTTCCCATTGAAAGCAATAAAACAAAATCTTTATTCCATTTATTCCATGGTGTATGAATTAAACCTGTCTCGGTTATCTGAACATGAACAAAAGAACGAAACCTGTCAATTATATTTTTTAAAGGTGCTGTTACATAATGAAAATATATTGGTGAAGCAAAAACAAGTATATCAGCCTCATTTATTTTCTTACTCAAATCTTCCCAATCATCATCACGAATAGAGCAGCGCTTAATTAGATTGCAACGCAAACAACCATTGCAATATTTAATATTAATATCCTTAGTTAATATATGTTCTACTTCAACAGCATTATTATTCGCTCCTTCTGTGAAATGTTGTAACAAAACTGAAGTATTGCCCATTTTTCTGGTACTTCCGTCTAACACTAAGATTTTTTTCATAGATTTAATTGTTTATAAATGAAGTATCCTTAAAATAATCGCTTATAAATGATACTTTATCATCTGTAAAATGAAATAAGGTAATTCCACTGTTTTCATAAAAAGAGCCGTCATTGTATTCACCTTTATTGGTCCAAACAACACATGCTTTATTTTTTTCAATAATTACATCATTCACTGAAAACATAAGATTCTTATACTTTCTTAATAAAACCTTAAAAAAGAGAATTACACGTTTTGCACCTTCAACCCTATCTACTCCAGGAAATTCAAAACTTATATTTTCAGCGGCGTTTTTCTCAAATTCAGAAAAGTTACTTGTATTCATTGCTTCAAAAACACCAACTGCGATCTTTTCATAGTTAATTTCACTGCTCATTTTTAATCTATATTATTTGATTTAAACTTAAATATTAAGATTATTAAATAAAATCTATCGTGATAATAATTCTGTTTGATTAATTTTGCTAAAAATAATAATTAAAATTTAAAATGTATAAGCATTTATTTGGACCTGTGCCATCAAGGAGATTAGGCATGTCGTTAGGTGTTGATTTAGTTCCACATAAAGTTTGCTCGCTAAATTGCGTTTATTGTGAATGTGGTGCAACAACAAATCTTACCACAGATAGAAAAGAATATGTTTCTTACGATGAAATAATTGAGGAATTAGATGATTTCTTTAAAAACAATGATAATCCCGACTATATAACATTTTCGGGTGCTGGAGAGCCAACACTAAATATTCATATTGGGAAAGTTATTGAATACATAAAAACGAACTTCAAGAATATCCCTGTTGCAGTTTTAACAAATGGAAGTTTACTAAACAAACCGGACGTAAGACAAGAATTATTGCAAGCCAATTTGATTTTACCATCACTTGATGCTGCAACTAATTTAGCTTTTAAGAAAATCGATCGCCCAAATGATGATTTAAACACTGAAAACTATATTCAAGGTTTAATTGATTTTAGTAAGGATTTTAAAGGAACTATTTGGCTTGAAATTATGATTTTACCAAGCTTTAATGATGATTTAGATAATCTCACTAAATTGAAAGAAGCCTTTCTAAAAATTAATCCTGAAAAAATTCAGTTAAACACGCTTGATCGTCCTGGTGTTATTGATAACATAAGAGCCGCCAGTAGAATCGAATTACAAAATATTATTGAGCTTTGGCAATTGGATAATGTAGAAATTATTGCCTCTTCTGCAATAAGAAAAGATAATAAATCGTTCAGAAAAGATACCGAAAATGCAATTATAGAAACTATTTCCCGACGACCTTGTACATTAGATGATCTTGAAAAAATATTAGGACTGCATGTAAATGAAATTAACAAATATCTTGATGTTTTAGATTCAGATAATAAAATTGAAACATACAGACAGGAGCGCGGAATATTTTATCAGTTAAAGAAATAATTTTTGAATTATTATTTCAATATTTACTTAAACAGATTTTTAATTTTCTATGAATAATTCAGTCTACACCATATCTGCACGAGGAAAAAAACTAAGACAACCAGTAAAAGAATATTTTAACTCTTATTTTCCTAATATTCCATTAAAAAAGATTGATAGTATTTTTGGATTTATTGAGCCTACATCGTTATACAGTGGAAGACCCTTTTTAAAAAGACAAATTTCGGATAAGGATTACGAGTTTCTGAAAGAGAATAATATTGGTTTAAGAATTCCATTTACGAACCATTATGTTTCAAAAGAAGAATATGAAAAATATAAGCCTTTACTTGAGAAGTATCATAAGAAAGGAAACTCAATTATTATATCCAATGATGATTTTGTTAAATGGGTAAAAAAAGATTTTCCATTGTATAAAATTGAGGCCAGTATTTTAAAAGAGATCGACTCTCTTGAAAAAGCAAATAAAGCACTTGAATTATATGATACAATTGTGCTTCCGATGAATGTAAATTACAATACTGAATTATTAGAAAGCATCGAAGAAAAAAATAGAATAACTCTATTTGGAAATGCCGGATGTGCCTTAACCTGCCCAAATAGAATATGTTACGACTATATCTCGAAACGTAATAAAGTACTTGGGAGTACCAACATTTTTACGCGACTAATTTATTATTACTTTTCATTTTTTATAAAAAGAAAATGGTGTATGCATAAAATAAAACCTCGAAATTTGCATGGACTTAAAGATTTAGATATAGATAAATATTACGAAATGGGATTTACCCGGTTTAAAATGCTACGAGAACATTCAGGACGTAAAACCGGATACTAAAAGAGGCTGTCCAAAAAGTCAATTTAATCCGTTTTACACTTCGACAGGCTCAATATTACAACCATCGAATAGATAATTTATCACACTGAGTCTTGTCTGTAGTAGGCAGGCAGGTTTATCGAAGTGTAGAAAAGAAAAAGAGACTTTTTAGAAGCCTCTTTTTAACTTTTGTTTATTTCAAAGAGGCTTTTGTAAAAATATGTTCCGAAATTTTTTTATCAAACTCAATATCAACGATAATAAATTCGGTTCCATCTC